>JAGLNE010000038.1 GCA_023139655.1 Candidatus Parcubacteria bacterium | reverse complement strand
GGTTCAAATGGATACGTTTTATCAGGCAAACAATGGATTTCCAAAACAAACGCTATTGGATTAATTTCTAAAGCAGGAAGATATGGCGGAACTTTTGCCCATAAAGATATTGCCTTTGAATTTGCTTCCTGGATTTCAGCGGAATTTAAGCTGTATTTGATAAAGGAATTTCAAAGATTAAAAAGCGATGAGAATGTTCGGTTAAAATTGGATTGGAGTGCGAAAAGATTTTTAGTTAAGGCAAATTACCGTGTTTATACAGATGCTGTAAAAGAAAATTTGATACCCAAACATATATCTAAAAAGCAGATTAATTTTATTTACGCGGATGAGGCTGATGTTTTGAATGTGGCTTTATTCGGACAGATTGCTAAAGAATGGCGGAAGAAAAATCCAGACAAGAAAGGCAATATGCGAGATTACGCTGATATAATCCAATTGGTTTGTTTAGCCGGTTTGGAAAGCCTGAATGCGGAATTTATTAGGCATGGAATTAAGCAAAGTGAAAGATTGATACGGTTGAATGAGATTGCTATTATTCAGATAAAGGCTTTAACCGTGAATGATGCGGATAGAAATAAATTAGTATAATATAAATAGTTATACACTAATAATTAAATAACTTTAAAAAATATGTCTGATGATAAATCAATAATAATTTTTGAAAAATTTAAAATTCGTCGCCACTTTGATGAAAATAAAAAGAATGGTATTTTTCGGTGAATAAATTTAAAACCACCTATTCAAATATTGGTAAAGGCGGTTTTTTCGTTTGTTTGACTTCAGCAGGATATTAATATAAGATGAAATAATTAAAAAAATATTAATAAAAGGAGGGCAAATTGAAAATAAAAACAAAATTAAGAAAGGGCGCCAGGCCTCAGCAAATGAGATTGTTTGTTGACTTTGACCGCAAAACCGCTCTGGAGATTCAATCTCGTATCAGGCGAAAACTGATAGATCTTTATAGGTATGTCCGGGAAAGCAAAAAAGAGATTCACGCACTGCTTCGTGAGTTGAGTTCATTGGTAAAGGACTGCCAACATGAATTTTTTAAAGACCAGGAAACCAAGGCGTTGCTACACGGTAACATTGGCATTTCAAAGCCTCGGGCAGAGGTTGTACGCTGGGGTAGTGATAATTGTATCGTGGCCTCATTAAAAAAGTTGGGGCGAGAAGACCTGGTGTTGGTTAGCCTGGAGATAGGGCCGCTTGATAAGAGCAAAGAATTGCTTGAACGTTTAAAGTTAAATTTTAACTTCAAGCAGCTAACAGAAGTTCCGGATATGGCTTGTATCGAGAGAAATATTGGTTTGGCCCGCCGGCTTAATGGCATTAAAGTAATTAATCAGGAAAAAGTTGTTTTTGCCTCAACCTACATAAGGCGGATTAAAATCGGAATGGAATCAGGAGTCTTGAAAGACCGAATAAAAGATTTTTTTCGTGCTCTTTGAACCAGAAGTATAAAGAAAGACGCCTCTTCCTTAGGGAAAGGCGTTTTTTAATATTCGCATGTCCCGCATTTGTAGTGCGGGTCCCGCGTTAGCGGGAAAACGTTATTTCACCAAATATATATCATGACTCTCTGTCTGCACCGGCACCGGGGTGCCATGGCCGTCGGCTAAGAGGAGGGTGGAGTGGCTAAGGAAATTAAGATTAGTAAAGCCGGAAACTTTCTTTTTAAATTTTAAGTGAAAGATAGGAGAATCATTAGTTATTGCGACTAGGGCGCCGCATATCAGGTCAGCGCGGCCTTGTTTATTGTCAATAAATTCGTTAATCAGGAGCGGACAGCTGGAGGCAGTGGTGGCAGTAAGTAATTCCAAGGCTTGAGGGTCAAATTCTATCCCCATAAGTGCGGCGTTTATACTATTCAAGTTTGGATTGAGCGCAATATCAACATAAAGGTATTCCGGGTCTAAGAATTTCTCTTTATTTATTAAAAAAGAAAGCGGCGCGAGTTCAGGGGAAGCGTTTGCCGCTTCAACTAAACTCGCGCCGCTAAAGCAAAAACAAAACAGTAATAAAATTACTGTATTTATTTTTGTTTTTTGTTTTAATCTAAGCATGGGGATTTTTGTTATCTTAATTATAGCATAAATATAAACTCCTGTAAATTTGCCAAAATAAGGCAAATTATGTAAAATATAAAGAGTAATAAGTATTAACTATCCACATATGCCAATTGGAAATTTATTTAAAATTAACCAGTATAATAGGAATAAATTTTGCACTAAGGTTATTGACGCCAGTGCCCCAAGCGCGGATTTTTATTTTTTGGTGGTAATGTCCACCATTATCGTGGCCATGGGGATATTGTCAGCCAATATCATCTTGGTAATCGGCGGCATGCTGGTTACCCCTCTGCTTTCTCCTATTCTGGCCCTGTCCCTGGGGATAGTAATTAATGAAAAGCGGGTGATCATTCGTTCACTGCGCATTTTGTTAATTGCTTTGGCCCTGGCTTTTGTTGTTTCTTTGGTTGTCGGCTTGATCAGCCATATACCGATTAGCCAATCGGAAATAATTTTTATTATGAAACCGTCCTTGTTTACCCTGTTGATAGCGATCGTGGCCGGTTTGGCCGCTAGCTATGCCTGGGTTAAGCCGGTTCTTACCGACACCTTGCCGGGAGTAGCGGTTACTGTTACTTTGATTCCGCCTTTGACCGCGATCGGTTTGGCTCTGGCGCACGCCGAATGGGGAATACTGCGCGATGTATTGGGCGCTTTTTTCTTAAATATTATCGGTATAATCCTGGCTTGTATTTTGGTTTTTTCTCTAATGGAATTTTACAAAGCCAAACGCCAAGCTGTGGAGGAGGTTAAAGAAGAGGAAAAGGTAATTAAAAAGGAAAAGAAGATCAAAGAAACTAATAAGGAGAAGGAGTTAATTAAGAAAGAGATTAAATAAGAAAATAAGATAAATAAGAAATTATATGGCTAAGATACAAGTTGATGAAAAGAAAATTGAAGAAGTGTTAAGCCGGGGAGTGGAAAAAATTTATCCCAATAAAGAAACACTAAAAAAGCAACTCTTGAGCGGTGAGCGCATTCGGCTTTATTGCGGTTTTGACCCAAGCGCGGACGCACTCCATATTGGCAACGCGATAGCGCTTAATAAGCTGTCGCAATTGCAGGAGCTGGGCCATGAGGTAATATTCCTGATTGGCGATTTTACCGGCATGATCGGCGATCCGACTGACAAGAGCGCTGCGCGGCAGAAGATGAGTAGGAAAGAAGTATTGGATAATTCAAAATTATACAAAAAACAAGCCAGCGCATACTTACGTTTTAGCGGCGCTAATCCGGCTAAAGTAATGTATAACAGCAAATGGAGTGATAAGATGAGTTTTAAAGATTTAATTGAAGTATCAAGCAATTTTACGGTTCAGCAAATGATTCAGCGTGATATGTTCCAGGAGCGGATTAAAAATGAGCAGCCGATTTATTTGCATGAATTTCTCTATCCCTTAGCCCAGGGCTATGACTCGGTGGCCATGGATGTGGATTTGGAAGTGGGCGGTAATGATCAGATGTTTAATATGATGTGCGGCCGCGATTTGCAAAAGGCGATTAATAATAAAGAAAAATTTGTTTTAACTACGAAGCTTTTGGCTGATGACAGCGGTAAAAAAATGGGCAAGAGCGAAGGCAATGCCGTATTTTTAAACCAAGAGCCGGCGGATATGTATGGCGCGGTAATGAGCTGGACCGACGGCGTTATTGGCCTTGGCCTTGAGCTAGCTACCAAGATGCCTTTAGATGAGGTCAAAGAGATACAAGCCCAGCTAAAAAACGATTCAGTCAATCCAAGAGACTTAAAGATGAAGTTAGCTTATGAAATTACCGCCCTGGCGCATGGCGAGAAGGCAGCCAAAAAAGCCCAGGAGCAATTTGTAAAAACTTTTCAGAAAAAAGATGTCCCAGATGAAATAGAAACAAAGAACATGGAACAAGGAACATGGAACATTGTTGAGTTGCTTAATGAGACAGGGCTTGTAAATAGCAAGGGTGAGGCCAGGCGACTCATAAAGCAAGGCGGGATAAAAGTTGATGGTAAGGTAGTTAGCGATGACAAGCAAGAAGTAGATTTAAGCCAAGAGAAGTTGATTCAGAGGGGGAAAAGACAGTTTTTAAGAGTAATTAAAAATTAAATATTAAAAATTGATTACAAATTAAAAATTATAAATTTAGATAATGTATTCTCTTGAAAAATACAAAAAACAAATAGTTAATGAAGTTAATCAGGTGCTTGGTAAAAATATAATCCAAGTGTCTGATTTAGTCTATCCGCCGAATAAGGAAATGGGGGATATTAGTTTGCCTTGCTTTGATATTTCCAAAGAGCTGGGCAAGACCCCGGCAGAAGTCGCGCAAAGTTTAGTGTCAAGCCTTGGTTCTACAATTGACGCAGTTAGCTCAACTAATGCGGCTGGCCCGTATTTAAATTTCAAAATTAAAACTACTTCTTTAGCTAAAGATTTAATAACAGAAATTAATAATAAGTCAGCTAAATATGGTAAGAATAAAAGTGGGAAGAATAAAAAGGTAATGTTGGAATATTCCAATGCCAATACGCACAAAGAGTATCATGTTGGGCACCTGAGGAATATTAGTTACGGCGACGCGGTTAACCGGATCTTAGCGTCCAATGGATACATAAGCATTCCGGTTTCCTATATTAATGATTTTGGCATTCATGTGGCCAAGACGCTTTGGGCCTTGAATGAATATTTTAAAGATCAAGAGCCTGGTGATAACAAGGGCGAATTTTTGGCGCAGGTATATGTGAAAGGCGCGAGCGAAAGCAAAGACAACGAAGTTAATAAGCGGTTAGTTGAAGGGATGATGAAAAAAATTGAAACTCGCGAAGGAGAAGAGTTTAAACTTTGGGAAAAAACCCGAAAATGGAGCATAGATCAATTTGATCAAATTTACACAGAGATGGATGTTAAGTTTGAGCATATTTTTTACGAAAGCGAATATATTGA
>JAGLNE010000037.1 GCA_023139655.1 Candidatus Parcubacteria bacterium | reverse complement strand
TTTTAAAAAGAAAACCAATAAAATATCCAAAAAAGATTTAGAATTAGCTATTAATAGATTAAAATTATATGAGTAAAAAAAAGTACAATTTAGCAAAAATAAAAAAATTAACTAAATTTGACGATGTGTTAAATGAAAAATTAAAGGACCCTGAATTTAAAAAGGGTTTTAATTTGGCCTTAAAGCGTTTGGAATTGGCACATGAGATTATGTCAGCCAGAGAAAAGGCTAAAATGACTCAAGCAGAATTTGCTAAAGAGCTAAAAACCAGCCAGAGTTTTGTTGCCAGAGCGGAAAATGGCAATCAGAATTTAACTCTTGATGTTTTAATGAGGATGGCTGATGTGCTGTCAATGAAACAGAAGAAGCCGATTAAATTCCAAATAATTGGCTCGGTTTAGAAAGATTATTATTGGAATATGGATATTAAGGTAAAAAATACTCCTTTAGCCGACAGGATGCGGCCGAGAATATTGGCAGAATTTTTAGGCCAAGACGAGGTGGTGGGCAAGGGAAAGATGCTTGGGCAGGCGATAGAGGCTGATGCTGTGCCGTCGCTAATCTTTTGGGGTCCGCCCGGGAGCGGGAAAACCACTTTAGCGTATATTATTGCCAACCATACCAAGGCGGAATTTATGCGAATTTCGGCCGTTACCAGCGGTCTTAAGGATCTTAGAGAAATAATTAGAATCGCCAAAACAAACAAGATAGAAGATAAACGCACGATCCTTTTCATTGACGAGATTCATCGCTGGAACAAAAAACAGCAAGACGCTTTGTTGCCGCAAATAGAGGACGGTACAATTACGTTGATAGGGGCAACCACGGAAAATCCCAGTTTTGAAGTAATAAACGCTTTATTGTCCAGATGTAGGGTGTTTGTTTTGCACCGTTTGAGTGATGATAATTTAGCCGAAATTATCCGTATAGCCATTAAAGATAAAGAAAAAGGACTGGGGAAACAACGGATAAAGATGGAAAATTCGGTTATAGATTTATTGGCCGCAATGAGCGACGGTGACGCGCGCACAGCATTGAATATTCTTGAATACGCAAGCACAATAGACCGGAAAATAAGCAAAGAAGCCATTAAAGAAGCTTTTCAAAAGTCGCATTTAATGTATGATAAGGGTGGGGAAGAGCATTATAATATAATTTCCGCCCTACATAAAGCAATGCGCGGATCGGATGAGAACGCGGCTCTGTATTGGTTGGCCCGAATGCTTGAGGGCGGAGAAGAGCCTTTGTATATTGCCCGACGCTTGGTCCGTTTTGCCTCAGAAGACATAGGTTTGGCTAATTCTAAGGCTCTGGAGCAGGCGGTAGCGGTTTATCAGGCTTGCCATTTCATTGGCATGCCGGAATGCAATGTAATTCTCGCCCAGGCGGTTGTTTATTTAGCTAAGTGCAAAAAGTCTAACGCGCTTTATACGGCATACAAAAAAGCCAGCTGGGACGTTAAGGACAAAGGCAACCTCGCGGTACCTTTGCATATCCGCAATGCCCCGACCAAGCTAATGAAAGGATTGGGCTATGGTAAAAACTATAAGTATTCCCCGGACCATGATTATAAGGAAAAGCAAGAGTATTTGCCGGATGAGTTAAAGGGGAAGAAGTATATTAAATAATTTTCAATTTTAAATTGTCATCCTGATCCCGCGTAGCGGGAGAAGGATCTCGTTTCTATATCCACGAGATTCTTCGCCTACGGCTCAGAATGACAGCTATATAATATGAACTACGATAAAAAAGCAATTAAGCTACACAAAGACAACAAGGGCAAGATAGAGATTAGATCTAAGGTGCCTTTAAAAACCAAGGATGATTTATCAATGGCCTACACTCCCGGTGTAGCGGCCGTGTGTTTAGAGATAAAGAAGAGTCCTAAAAAAAGTTGGCAATTAACATCCCGGGCCAATACGGTAGCGATCGTGACTGACGGCTCGGCTATTCTTGGGCTTGGCAATATTGGCCCCGAGGCGGGTATGCCGGTGATGGAAGGGAAAGCGGCGATCTTTAAAGAATTCGCTGGTGTTGACGCGATTCCACTTTGTATTGACACGCAGGACACGGAAGAAATAATTAAATTTGTAAAGCATATCGCCCCCAGCTTTGGCGGGATCAATTTGGAAGATATTGCCGCTCCTCGGTGTTTTGAAGTATTGGATAGGCTAGAAAAAGAACTTGATATTCCTGTTTTTCATGATGACCAGGATGGCACGGCAATTGTAACCTTGGCCGCATTGATCAACGCCTGTCGGGTTACCGGCAAAGTGATCAAAGAACTTAAGATAGTAATTAACGGCGCCGGAGCAGCTGGTATTTCTATTGCCCGGCTTTTGCTTGCCCAGGGTATAGAAGATATTATTTTGGTTGATAGCCAGGGAACTCTCTATGATGGGCGCTGGAACATGAATAAATATAAGCAAGCAATTGCAAAAAAGACTAATAAGAAAAAAATTAAAGGCTGGAAAGAGGAAGCGCTAAATAGCGCGGATGTGTTTATTGGCGTTTCCCGCAGCAAGCAGATCAATAAAGCCATGATAAGCACTATGAACAAGAATCCGATTATTTTCCCCATGGCTAATCCTGAGCCGGAAATATTCCCAGACGAAGCAATAAGGGCCGGAGCGGCCATAGTCGGTACTGGCCGGAGCGACTTTCCCAACCAGATAAATAATGCTTTAGTGTTTCCGGGTATTTTCCGCGGACTCCTGGATAACCATGTAGAAAAAGTAACAACCAAGATGAAATTATCCGCGGCAATTGCCCTTGCTTACACAGTTAAGAAACCTACAAAAAATAAAATAGTCCCTAATATTACGGAAAAATCAGTAGTAAAAGCAATCGCGAAAGCTATAGCTTGACTAATTTGCTAAAATTAGTATAATAGTATTACCGCTTAACAGCGGTGTTTATTATTTAATTATTATGTATTCTGATAACGGACGTTGTTATCACGACGGGATTCTTCGCTTCGCTCAGAATGACAGCATATAATATATGTCTAAAATTGCAGTAATAAAATCAGGCGGAAAACAATATAAGGTTAAAGAAGGCCAAATTGTTAAGCTTGAAAAAATCGATAAAAAAGAAGGCGCTAAAGTAACCTTTGATACTCTTTTAATTGCCAGCACCGACGCTAAAGAAGTTAATATCGGCAAGCCCGGACTGGGCAAAAAGACCGAAGGAAAGATCGTGGAACAAGGCAAAGATAAAAAGATCTCAGTAATCAAATTTAAAAGTAAAACCCGCTATCTTCGCAACAAAGGACATCGGCAGTTGTTTTCTAAAGTTGAGATCAAAAAGATTGGATAAATATTTTTAATATAAAAAATCCGCTTAATCAAAGGGCGGATTTTTTTATTTAATAGCTCGTCTTACGCGCTAAACCTTTTTACCTTAACAGAAACTATAATTAATATAATTTAAA
>JAGLNE010000036.1 GCA_023139655.1 Candidatus Parcubacteria bacterium | reverse complement strand
TTTAAATTATATTAATTATAGTTTCGTTCACACGATAAGTGCGTAGTTGTTATTTATAACTTTGTTCTATATTTTAGAGCATTACCAAGAGTTAGCTCGTCAGCGTATTCTATCTCAGAGCCGGTAGGCAGGCCTTTGGCAATGCGGGTGATTTTTATTTTATATTTGTTTAATAATTTATTCAAATAAAGAGCCGTGGTCTCACCTTCCATATTCGGGCTAAGAGCAAGAATTATTTCTTTAACGCTCCCTTGCTTAACTTTATCCTCCAGTTGTTTAATATTCAGCTCCTCAGGCCCTAAGCCTTTAATTGTGTCAATCAGGCCACTTAAGATATGATAATAGCCTTTAAATTCTTCTGTTGACTCAATATTAAGCATTTCCCTGGTAGTGGCGACAACGCATATAGTAGATTTTTCCCTGGTTTTATCTTGGCAAATATGGCATGGATTAGACTCGGCGACCGAGTAGCAAGAAGCACAAATAGTGGTTTTTTCTTTTAACTCAGCGACACCTTGGGCCAGTCTTTGCATATAATCCGGATTTTGGTTAAGCAGATAAAAAACATAGCGCTCAGCAGTCTTAGGGCCGACCGAAGGTAGGCTTGTGAAAAGATTGATTAGATTTTGGATAGCGGGAGGGTATTTCATGAGGCACATAACATATAACACATAACACATAGCATGTTGTTATTGCGGTATGTTATTTAAATTCCAAGGTTACCTAGTCCGCCCATGGCTTGCATTTTTTCCGCCATTAATTTTTGGGTTTTTTTAATCGCTTCATTTACCGCGCCGGTAATAAGTACGGACAAATTTGCTTGGTTTGGGTCACTAATATCAAGGCTGATGATTTCCATGTTGCCATTCATGACTAGTTTTATACCGTTTTTTTCAATAGTGGTGGATTCACCTGCTAAAGAATTTTGAATAGCCTTTCCTTGGCTTCGAAGATCTTTGATGTGTTTTAGTTTTGAAAACATCGTTACTCGCTTCGCTCGGCCGCACTACGAATGCGGCACATACGAATATTAATTATAAATTATAAATTAAAAATTACGAAGTGCCCTGTGGGTGTAAATTGTCCGGGGGTGGTTCCTGGGAATAGATTTTATCAATACTTTTAAATGAGACTGTTTCTTCGTCAAAGAAAAGGTCAATTTTGCCGGTTGGGCCATTTCGGTGCTTAGCTACATGGATTTCCGCTTTGTATCTGTCTTCTTCTGGCAATTCCTCCCGAACGTAATTTCTGTCTGCTGCTTTCCGGTAGATAAACATAACCACATCCGCGTCTTGCTCAATTGAACCTGATTCGCGTAAATTAGACAGCTTCGGGATCGCCGGTTTGATTTGTTCAACCGCGCGTGAGAGTTGGGAAAGCGCTAAAACCGGAATGCTAAGTTCGCGGGCAATTCCTTTAAGGCCACGGGTAATTTCCGCCACTTCCTGTACCCGGTTGTCGCCGTATTTACCGCGTCCTTCCATTAGCTGGAGATAGTCAATTATCAATAACCCTAAGTTTTTCTCCACCTGCAAGCGCCTGGCCTTGGTCCTTATTTCCATGATCGAGCAGTTAGGTGAATCATCTATAAATAACGGCGCTTCGGATAAGACTCCCATTCCTTCACCAATGCGGGAAAAGTCATTGTCTTCCTCCTGGTCGGATAATTTACCGGTGCGCATTTTCCATAGAGATACATTGGACTGTGAGCAAAGCATACGGTCAACCAGCTGTTCCTTGCTCATTTCCAATGAAAATATACCGACCGGTGTTTTGGTTTTAATGGCTGACAAGCGGGCAATATCAAGAGCGAGCGAGGTTTTACCTACACTGGGCCGCGCAGCCAGGATTATTAGATCAGATTTTTGCAAACCGGCCAGCAGGTTGTCCAGATCCGGAAAGCCGGTTGGCAGGCCGCGCAGCTTTCCGCTTTGTTTATGTAATTCGTCAATTCGTTCAAAAGCTTCGGAGAGTAGTTGGTCAACCGGAGTAAAAACGTTTTTCATGTATTTCTGAGAAACAGAGAAAAGTTTTGATTCCGCTTCGTCAAGCAATTTGTCAATATCGTCCTCCTCACGGAAACCCAGTTCGGTAATTTCGCTGGCAGTAGTTAAGAGTCGGCGCAAAGTGGCTTTGCGCTGGATAATTTGCGCGTAGTGTGAAATATTTGCGGACGTGGCAGTTACATTGGAGAGATGGGCTAAATAAGTCCGGCCGCCTATTTTTTCCAATTGGTTTTTCTCTTCCAAACGGTTAGCCAAGCTTAAAATATCAATCGGCTCCTGCCTGCCGTAAAGCTCTTTCATAGTCTCAAAGACCAGCCGGTTATTTTCGCGGTAAAAGTCCTTTTCGTTGACCATATCCGCTACCTTGATAATAGCGTCTTTATCGATCATAAGAGAACCCAGAAAGGATTCTTCAGCCTCCAGATTTTGTGGCGGCATTTTTGCTATACTTGCGGTATTGTTTGCCATAATGATATATTAACGTATGAAGAGCGATAAGGCAAGGATGACTTGTCCACTAATCTTCCACTATTTTATTTAAAATAAGATAAATATGATAAATAGGAAAAATAAGACAATTTGGCTTGCCAAAATTAAAATATTCTGATATAATCATCATATAAAATATGCTCAAGTTTGAGCAGATTTTATTTTGTTTACCATAATTGGAATAATGCGCCTATAGCTCAGCTGGTAGAGCAGCTCCCTTTTAAGGAGAAGGTCGCAGGTTCGAATCCTGCTGGGCGCACTAAAATTATCATAGCTTTTGCTATGATAATTTTAGAGTGTTCAGTGTGTTATTCGAACCTGTTTTTGGTGGTGGGGCTTCCGCCCCTTCGAATCCTGCTGGGCGCACAAAAAGCCACCCTAGCTCAGTTGGTTAGAGCAACTGTTTTGTAAAC
>JAGLNE010000035.1 GCA_023139655.1 Candidatus Parcubacteria bacterium | reverse complement strand
AGAAGCTAAGCTTCCTATAGGAAGCTTAGCTTCTTTAATACAAATTAATACAAAAAAACACCTCCAAATATTTAACCTAAAGGTGTTTTTTTATTCGCTATATTCGTATATTATTTGTTTGGATTCGTGACATCAGAATAATCGGCCCTAATCTGTTTGCCCTTAAAGCCGGTTCCAGCCGGAATCAAACGGCCGATAATCACATTTTCTTTTAGACCTTCCAGATAGTCGATCTTGCCGCTAACCGCTGATTCTATTAATACCCTGGCTGTTTCCTGGAACGAGGCAGAAGAGAGGAAGCTATCAGTTGTCAGAGAAGCCTTGGTAATCCCAAGAAGTAAGCGCTCGCCTTTGACCGGATCTTTCTTATCTTTTTTAGCCTGCTCATTGGCCCGGCCCATTACCGCGCTTTCTACTATTTCGCCCGGCAATAGATCGGTCCCCCCGGAATCAGTAATATAATAACGGGAAAACATCTGTTTGGCAATAATTTCTATGTGCTTATCATTAAGAGGTTGACCTTGGGACGAATATACGTTCTGAATTTCTTTGATAATATATTTTTGAGTATCCAACTTACCGCGTAATTTAAACAGCTGCTGCAAGTCCATACTGCCATCGGTTAGCTGGTCGCCCTCATTAACCTTGTCTCCGTCACTAAGAATAATACCCATACCCTTGGGGACGATAAACTCTTTCACTTTATTAGCATTACCCTTTACTTTTACAAAATCTTTGTTAACCTCTACAACACCGGCGTATTCAGCAACAACTTTTTTGCGCCCGACAGAAAACAGTTTAGCACCGGCCTTAATTTCCTCTTTATCTTTAACCACTACTTTAACGTCTTTGGGGGTAGGCTTTTTCTTGGCTTTACTTACAAGCCCTTTCAAAACCTCGGCAAAATAATACTTTTGTGTCGCTTCGCCTTTGTATTTAATCTTAAGAATCTTGGCTTGCGGATTGGTAACCAGCACCTTGCCGGTTTCATCTTCAATAGTTCTTTGGGCGGATTCAATTTTTATGATTCCGCTTACGTCAGCAATGAAAGCCTTGCGCTTTGGCGGCCGCGCTTCAAAAATTTCTTCTACCCGCGGCAAACCTTGAGTAATATCATCCACGCCGGCAATACCACCAGTGTGAAAGGTTCTCATTGTTAACTGCGTGCCCGGTTCGCCGATTGATTGAGCGGCAATAATTCCGGCGGCTGTACCTAGCGCCACTTTTTTGTTGTGTCCCAAGTCCCAGCCATAGCATTTAACACAAACGCCCCGATGCAGCTTGCATGATAATACTGACCTGATTGTCGCCTCCTTAATGTCCTCCTTGCGTAATTTATCCGCGACGTCGGCATCTATTATTTCCCCTCTTTTGGCAACTACTTTTCCTTTTGTATTTTTTATATCAACGGCAACATAGCGGCCTACAATCCGGGAAACCAGGTCCGAGCCAATCGCCAAGCTCTCTTCCTGAGTCATGGTAAACCCATCTTTATCACCACAGTCATCTTCAGCAATAATTACATCCTGGGAAACATCCACTAAACGACGGGTCAAATATCCGGCGTTAGCGGTCCTAAGGGCGGTATCTGATAAACCCTTGCGTACCCCATGGGTGGAAATAAAATATTCCAAAACGCCAAAGCCTTGTTTAAAATTACCTTTTACCGGTAATTCTATAATATCACCGGAAGGAGAAGTAACCAGCCCCTTCATTCCCAGTATCTGAGTTAGCTGGGCCCAGCTTCCCCGGGCGCCCGACTCGATCATGGAATAAACCGGGCCTTTGTTTGGTAGTCCTTTTTTGCAAATATCGGTTACTTTTTCTTTTACGCCGGTCCATACTTCAATCACCTTGGCATATCGTTCGCTGTCCGTAAGCAAACCTTCATCATATTGCTCCCGAATATTATCAATTTGATTCTGGGCCTGGGTTATCAGCTTATCTTTTTCCGGAAACGTCGGCAAGTCGTCTATCCCCCAAGAAAGTCCGCTCTTGGTAATATAAGTAAAACTTTTATTCTTCAATTCATCTATAAACTTAACTGTTTCCTCTTCACTATAATAACGAAAACATTCCTTAACCAATTTTTTTAATTTGCTTTTTCCTACTACCTCATTAACGAAACGTAACTTTTCCGGTAAAATATCATTAAATATCACGCGACCGACTGAAGTCCTTACTAAACCTAGTTTTGGCAAAACAACTTTAATTGAATCATGCAAGGTTACCTTTCCGGTTTCGTAAGCTAATTTGGCCTCTCTAGTGTTGGAAAAATGTTTAATTTCTTTATCGTCTTTCTTCTGATCCCAAATACTGGTAATATAAAAAGCTCCCCAAACAATATCTTGTCCCGGTGCCACTACCGGATCGCCGGTAGCCGGTTTTAACAAATTGTGGGACGACAGCATAATTTCGCTTGCTTCGGTCAAGGCCTCTTTAGTCAAGGGCACGTGCACTGCCATTTGATCACCGTCAAAATCAGCGTTAAAAGCGGTACAAACCAAGGGATGAATTTGAATTGCTTTGCCTTCGATCAAAATCGGCCGAAAAGCCTGGATACCCAAACGATGCAGGGTAGGAGCGCGATTTAACAGCACATATGCCCCTTTAATAATTTCTTCCAGAATATCCCATACTACTTCAACACCAGACTCAATAAACCGAGAAGCGCTGCGTACATTATGCACTATTTCCTTTTCAATTAATTTGCTAATGATAAACGGCTTAAATAATTCAACCGCCATTACCTTGGGCAGTCCACACTGATCCAGGGATAATTTCGGATTAACCACAATTACGCTCCGTCCGGAATAATCAATTCGCTTGCCAAGTAAATTCTGGCGAAAACGGCCCTGTTTACCCTTAAGTGAATCAGCCAGTGATTTAAGCATCCGCTTTTGGCCGGTTGAAGCAATAACTGTTTTCCCATGACGGGCGGAATTGTCTATTAAAGCATCAACTGCCTCCTGCAACATTCTTTTTTCATTACGACATATTACTTCAGGAGCATTTAAATCGATTAACTGCTGCAGGCGATTATTACGATTAATCACCCGCCGATAAAGATCGTTAAGATCGGATGTCGCAAAACGGCCGCCGTCTAGTGCCACCATGGGGCGCAGGTCCGGAGGAATAACCGGTACTGTGGACAATATCATCCATTCGGGACGAATATTATTTGCCTTTAAACTTTTAAATATCTTCAAACGCCTGATCAATTTATCACGCTTAGATTCAATCGCATCAATTAATTCATCTTCCAAGCGGCTAATTGTTTTATCAAGGTCGATCTTTTCCAATAATTTGCGGATTGATTCAGCCCCAATACCCGCTTCAAAGATATGTCCGTATTTAAGGCTTAAATTCTGGTAAGAATTTTCCGAAATAATAAGCAATGGCTTCAACTCTTTAAGCTCTTTCTGAGCCTGGTCAAAAGCATTTTGCAAATTTTTGAGTTTTTCATCTTTTACTTTAAGTAGTGAATCAATCTCATCGTTAATTTCGGACTCTGCTTCATCCTTTGACTTGCCTTGTTCAATTATCATGCCTTTGCGCCCTTTTATTTCATTGACTTGGCGAGTATATTCGTTTTCGATTGCTTTCTTCTTTTGTTTAAATTCATTTTTTATCTGATCAACAGTGGCGTTCTTTAAATCTTCATTTACGGAAGTAATAATAAAACTGGCAAAATAAACCACCTTTTCCAAAGCCTGCATGGAGAGGTCTAAAATTAAACCGATCTTCGAGGAAAGACCCCTAAGGAACCAGATGTGCGTACAAGGAGTCTTTAATTCAATATGCCCCATCCGCTCGCGCCGGACAATGCTTCTGGTTACCTCTACTCCGCATTTATCACAGATAATTCCTTTATAGCGAATTTTTTTATACTTGCCGCAATAACATTCCCAGTCTTTGGACGGGCCGAATATTTTTTCGCAAAATAAACCGTCTTTTTCCGGCTTTTGAGTACGATAATTAATTGTCTCCGGTCTGGTTATTTGGCCATGAGACCAGGACAAAATATCATCCGGTGACGCTAATTTCAATCTAATAGCATCAAAATCGGTGGTTTTTATTGGATTAAGCATATGTTATAGTTGATTAGTTGATTGGTTGATTGGTTAATTAGGGGGTAATAATACCCTAATCACTGATCAACTAATCACTAATTAATTGTTTAAAAATATAAAATTATTATTTGCTTTCATTACTGTTATCCTGAGCTGTTTCTTTTTGTTTATCCGGTTTCTCTTTATTCTCTTGACCTCCCTCTTTCTTCTCACTATCATTATTATCAAATGGCTCAGGCGTTTTACGGCCACCCAGTAATTCTACGTCCAGACATAAACCTTTTAATTCCCGGACCAAAACATTGAATGATTCAGGGACGTTTAATTTTCTAATCGGATCTCCCTTAATGATTGCTTCATAGGCTTTGGAGCGGCCGGGAACATCATCGGATTTAATGGTTAATATTTCCTGCAAAGTGTGGGCGGCGCCATAAGCATAAAGAGCCCAAACTTCCATTTCTCCAAAACGCTGGCCGCCAAATTGGGCCTTACCGCCAAGCGGCTGCTGGGTAATAAGCGAATAAGGGCCGATTGATCGCTGATGGATCTTATCATCCACCATATGATTAAGCTTCAACATATACTTATGCCCTACCGTTACTTTATTATCGTAAGTACTTCCGGTTTTTCCGTCATAAAGTACTACCTTGCCGTCTCCTGGTAATCCAGCCCGAACTAATTCGCTCTTGATCAGGCTTTCGTTTAATCCGTTTAATGCCGGCGTAGCGACTTTGTAGCCCAAAGTTTTTGCCGCGAACCCAAGGTGGGTCTCAAGTAACTGACCCAGGTTCATACGGGAAATAATCCCCAAAGGAGATAGTATAATATCAATCGGCGTACCATCATCCATGTAGGGCATATCTTCAATCGGTACGATCTTTGAGATTACGCCTTTGTTGCCGTGCCGACCCGCCATTTTATCACCGGCTTGTATTTTTCTTAAATTTGCCACAGTTACTTGAATAGATTGCAAAACTCCGGCTGCCAATTTATCACCATCTTCACGCGAAAAAATCTTTACATCCACTACCTTACCGTGCTCGCCATGCTCCAAATAAAGAGACGAATCGCGAACATCCTTGGCTTTTTCACCAAATATAGCACGCAATAATTTTTCTTCCGCTGATAATTCAGTTTCTCCTTTGGGAGTAATTTTACCAACCAATATGTCTCCTGAGGAAACTTCAGCGCCAACCCGGACAATACCTTGTTCATTCAAATCTTTTAATTTTTCCTCGCCAATATTCGGAATATCGCTAGTGACTACTTCTGACCCCAATTTAGTATCTCTTACGTCAATAGTATAATCTTCTATATGAATAGAAGAATAAACATCTTGTCTAACCAGGCGCTCGGAGATTATTATCGCGTCTTCATAATTAAAACCTTCCCAAGCCATAAAGGCGACAAAGACATTTTTACCTAAAGCTAATTCGCCTTTATCAATTGCCGGCCCATCGGTTAATACGTCACCGGTCTTAACCCTGTCACCGACATTCACCAGCGGCCTTTGATTAATACAAGTACTGGCATTGGATCTTAAAAACTTTACTAAACGATAACTGGAAATTTTTCCCTTATTATTTTTTATCTCAAGCGTATCAGCATCGACTTTACTTACTTCCCCGTCCTCCTCGGCCAATATAATGTGTCCGGAATCACGGGCCGCTCTGGCTTCAACCCCAGTACCAACGATTGGGGAATCGGCCACCACCAAGGGCACGGCCTGCCGTTGCATGTTTGTTCCCATCAATGCTCGCTGTCCATCGTCATGTTCCATAAAAGGAATAAGAGAAGTAGCAATTGAAATAATTTGATTAGCCGCCACCCCAACAAAATCAACATTTTCAATATTTTCAGTAGATGGCACACCGTATTTTCTAACCTCGCACCGATTTACCAAAAAATTGCCTTCATCATCTATCGGTGTAGTTGCCGCGGTAGAAATAAATTTCTCTTCCTCAAAAGCGTCTAAATATACAATTTCATCGGTAACCATCGGTTTTATCGGAATAATAGCATCCGGGCCCAGCAGTTCTAACATTTTTTTAGCATCCTTTGGACTAATACGCTCTCCGGCTTTAAAAATAAGCTTTCCATTCTTGCCTTCTGAGTCTTTTTTGTAAATATCTTCCCTGACAATTTTATCACTTGTTATATCCGGATCATTCGCAACATCGTGAAGCGCCTTCCTATAAGGAGCCTCCAGGAAGCCGTAATTATTAAGCTTGGCATAACTGGCCAAATGTCCGACTAAACCGATATTTGGGCCTTCTGGGGTGGCAATCGGGCAAATCCGGCCATAGTGGGTAGTATGCACGTCCCGAACATCAAACCCGGCCCGTTCCCTGGTAAGTCCCCCCGGTCCCATTGCGGACAAACGCCGTTTATGTTCCAGTTCGGCCAAAGGATTAGTCTGGTCCATAAATTGGGATAATTGGGAAGACATAAAAAATTCTTTCACAATGCTGATAACCGGGCGGGCGTTAATTAATTTGTTGGGTGAAATCGCATTAATATCCGCCGTACTCATCCGATCTTTAATAATGCGCTCCATACGCGCCAGTCCGACGCGAAATTTATTCTGTATTAATTCACCGATTGCTCGAACCCGCCGGTTTCCTAAATGGTCAATATCATCTTCCTTTCCCTGGCTCTGGTTTAAACGAATCACTTCTTTGATAATTTCAATCAAATCCTCCCGTCTAAGAATTCGGGTTTCTTTATTGTTGGGTAAATCAAAATCAAAACGACGATTAAGCTTGTAACGGCCGACTCGATCAAAATCGTAACGGTCAAAACGAAAAAACATAGAATGAATTAATTGTCTGGCGTTATCAGTCGTGGCCAAGTCACCGGGACGGATTCTTTTATATACTTCCTTTAAACCCTCGGCTTCATTTTTCGCCAAATCTTTGGCAATGGTAGCGTCAATATAACCCGGTTCATCTTCGCTCGTCTCTTCCATACCTTTAAAATGTTCCTTGATCTCTTCATCACTACTCATGCCAAATGCACGGAGCAGCGAAGTGATTGCCACTTTACGCTTACGGTCAATTCTTACCCACATTACCTTATTTACGTCGGTTTCAATCTCCAACCAAGCACCGCGATTAGGAATAATTTTAGCGCCGTAATATTTCCTGCCTTTAATAAACTCGGAAGTAAAAATTACCCCGGAACTGCGAATTAATTGCGACACCACAACCCGTTCAATGCCGTTAACAATAAAAGTGCCGTTCTTGGTCATTAAGGGAAAATCACCCAAAAATACTTCCTGGGAAACGCTTTCTTCACTGCGTTTATTAACCAGCCTCACCTTTACCCTAAGCGGCGCCTCAAAAGTAACATTCTTTTCCCGGCTTTCCAGCTCGTTAAACTTCGGCTCATCCAAATAATATTCGTCAAAATAAAGCTCAAGATCACGGCCGATAAAATCAGCGATTGGTGAAATCTCGTCAAACAGATCCTTAAGGCCATTTTCTAAAAACCACTGAAAAGAATTTTTTTGGATCTTAATCAAATCAGGCATCAGCATGGCCTCTTTTTGTTTATTGAAAAATTTTCGTTCTTTAATAATTGCTTGTGTATTTGCCATATTTATTAATATTATAACTTACATATTTGCTGTCATTGCGAGGCCGAAGGCCGTGGCAATCTCGTGAAAGAAGCAATTATCACGGGATTGCCACGAAGCTTCGCTTCTCGCAATGACAGAGTGATTAAAATTTTTTCAGCAAACGCGTAAGTCCTAAATATATTATAATTTTTAAAATAATCTTTTAACGATGCAAAAAAAGCCCAATGCCTTTCCGGCTTGAGTTTTAGTCTGGTTTATTTAATTAAGCAAGTCAAAATCCACTGACCGTTTACTTTAATTAATAAAGCGCAAGGAGATTTTCTGTCTTTATTTTAAACTATTTTATAAATTTAACGTTTAGCAATTTTTGAACAGCTGTCTGTATATTCTTGTTATTTTCCCACAAATCAACGAATCCTTTCACGAATTTACGAATATTAATTTAAATAATTTAGCTTATATTTGTAAATTCGTAATATGATTTGTAATTTCGTGGGTAATAAGCAAAACAAAAAAACGGCCCTTATTCGTTTATTAATTATACGAATTTTTCCGTTTCTTATATTTTGGTTACATCAAAAAAATACTTTTTTAAATTTTATAAATTTTAACAATATCGCCCTTAAAATGTCAAGTGTTTGGTACAATAAAAATCATATCAAAAAGAGTATTGATTGTCAATAGAGATAATATTAAAAAATATTGCTATTTCTTAGCTAATATTAAATAAACTATAATTAATAACTTTTCATCCACTAGTGAAAATTTTATTTATTTTTTATTTTGCAGTAAACTCCTAACTACTGCTCGGTCATCCCAGGTAATTTTTTGGCCATTAGCAACACATATTGCCTGTTCACTCCCTTTGCCGGTAATTAAAACAATGTCTTGATCTTTGGCTAGCGACAAGGCTTTTTTAATTGCTTCACGCCGGTCAGTAATTTTTAATAGATTCTTATTTATTATCTTGCCGGCTTTCTCGGCCCCCAAAGACACCTGATCAATAATTATCTCCGGATCATCGTCATAAGGGTCCTCGTTTGTTATTATCACCCAATCAGCTCTGCCTCCGGCTATACTACCAAGCTTAGGGCGCCGGCGCGCATCCCGTCCTCCACCAGTCGCCCCTAAGATATGGATGATATTCTTATGCGGTATTAGGTCCATGGTTTCATAAAGTTTTGAAACCGCATTTGGCTCAAAAGCATAGTCAACGATCACGGTAAAACTCTGCCCTTCGTTAATCTTTTCCATGCGACCGGCAACACCGCTTATTTTTTCAAGACCATTTTTTATTTTATCCTCACCCAAACCAAGAGCTAAGCCAACACAAACCCCGTTCATAGCATTCGAGGCGCTAAATGCTCCGATCAATTGCAAAGCTACTTTGATGTTTTGAAATGTAAACTCCGTCCCCTCTCCGGTAATCTTAAGGTTACCATAAGGAATATTATGCGTAGAGGAATCATCGTATTGATTGTCGGCTTGTGAATAAACATACTTTTCTTCTGCCCAAAATGATAAAAAATAATCTTTATACTCATCATCCCCGTTTGCTATTATGGTTTTTTTCACTCTCAGATGATCGATCTTTTTTAGTCCTGATTCCCCGGTGTTTACAATTTGATAATTATCGTCCCGGTACTTACTCCTACATTTTTTTAAATAGGCAAACAACTTGCCCTTAGCTTCTTTATAATTGTCAAAGCTACCATGCGACTCGATATGTTCCTCATAAAGCCCGGTAAACACCAATATGTCATAATTAATAAAACGATGGCGGAACTGTACAATTCCTTCCGATGTTGTCTCAACAATCGCTACCTGACATTTGTTCTTGACCATCTTGCGAAGGATCCGCTGAGTAAACAAACGGCCGATCATAGTCATTTTTTTTTCATTCAACCATTCGCGTTTACCGTCGTTAAACATGGCAGTAGAAGTAAAGCCGGTTTTTAATCCATTGGCTTCCAACATTTTGGCAATCAAATAAACACTTGTAGTCTTGCCAGTCGTCCCGGTTACCCCCACTACTATCAAATTATTACTGGGAAAACCATAGAGCATTGCGGCTACATAACTTAGCAGGAAATGATATATTGGTTGCAGTAATTTAAACAATTTCCGCGGTATTAATTTTTTTATTAAATATAATAGTTTATCCATTTGGTTGCTTTTGTCATTCTGAGCCGTAGGCGAAGAATCTCGTGAGCATAGTGACGGGATCCTTCGTCGCTTCACTCCTCAGGATGACACAAAAAATTTTTAAAACATCCGTCGAATCATTCTTAATATCTTATACACTGAATACTTGTTTTTATCAAATACCAAATCAAAAGTCCCAGGATAACTTATCTCTACTCCACCATATCCTTTTTTAAACCTGGTTACGCCCGGCCACTTTTTCTCATCAATACCATTAAGATCATAATATTTTAAACCCTGTTTTTTAGCTTCTTTAATCGCGTACCATTGCAAGGCAAACGGCGCCATCACGTTCCGATATTTATTGCCAGAGCCGCCGTGAATATACGTGCTTGTATCCTTAAAAAAAGACATAATATTTCCAGCGATTATTTTACTCTGATATTCAGCTACTATTAATTTTATAAAATTAACTGACAACATTTTCTTATAATGCTCTTTGGAGTGCAGGCGAAATTGATCCCGATCCTTGGTTTCGTCCATTATTTTCCACCATCTATCAAAATCCCCAGGTCGAGCATAACCAACTATTATTCCTTTTTTGCTAGCCAAGCGGATATTATATCTTGTTTTCTGATGCATGTTTTTGAGTATCTCATCTTCTGGCTTTTCTAGATTTAATATAATGGTTTTTTCTGGTTGAACATGAATAGTTTTTTTAATCGTAGATCGTAAATCGGGGATCGGGAATCGGGGATCAAAGCGGAAAAAAACGGCTTTTTCTTGTTTAGCTGCATTTTTTATTTCATCAAAAACAAATTCTAATTGCTCGTCTTTTAAATTCTTAACTTCAATCCGGGGGGAATATAAATAATTTAATCCTAATGGTAATGAATTTTTTATCAGAGTTATCGCAAAAAATAATTTTTCTTTTTCTGTAAAACCTAATCTAATTACTTTTTTCCCTGCCTGCTCTTGAAACTCTCCCCATTCCCAAGACTGCAAAAACTGGGAATGCTTTTGGCCGGCAATATAATCATTTAATTCCTCTTTGTTGGTTAATTGAAATGATTTCATCCTTTATTTCCCTAAATTCTTAAGTGCCTCTTTTATGCGCTGGCCGCTATCTTTGATTTTAGAGTCTGTATTTTTTAACGCTTCCCTGGCCTGCTGTAATGAATAACCCAGCGCCATTAAGGCGTCAATTTCATCACTGCTAGCCGTTGCACCGGCTTGCCCCGGGCTTACCAAATGGGCGACCTTTTCGCGCAGTTCAAGAACTATACGTTCAGCGGTTTTTTTACCAATCCCCGACACCTTGGTGAGAAGCGATGAGTCGCCTTGGGCAATTGTTTCCCTGATCTCGTTTACACTGGAAATCGCCAATACACCTAACGCGGACTTTGGCCCAATTCCGGATATTGATAATAAAAGCTCAAACATTTCCAAATCTTCAAGCGTATTAAAACCATACAAGTCCATAGCATCTTCACGTATATGATGATGAGTATAAAATTCAATCTCTTGACCAATCTCCAACTCCGTGTACTGGATAGGATTTACAAAAACCTGATAACCAACGTCTTTAACATCAAGGATAATATAACCCTGACCCTTATTTTTAATTTTACCTTTTAAGTATACAATCATATTATTAAATTTTTCAATTATCAATTATCAATAACCCAATAAATTATCAATAATCTAATTAGCAAATTAGAAAATTGATAATTCACTGAAAATTGAGTCACTGAAAATTGAAAATTAAGATACAATTTTTCTCCGAATAACACTATACACAGGAATATCTTGCTTAACTTCTATCATGACCATCCTCCCCTGTCCGCCATGAGCTTCTTGTAATTTTTCTCCTGTCTCGGAGTCAAATAATTTATCAACTTTCATCTTTATTATATCATACTTTGGCTTAACTATCTCCACCTCATCCCCAACCTTTAAACTATTATGTACTTTAATTAAAATAAAATTTTTTATATTTAATTTTTTAATTCTTAATTCTTCATTTTTAATTGATAAAACTTGTCCGCAAAACTCCCAATCAGAATTCTCATGAGAATTATCAGTATTCTGTTCACCCCTATCTCCCAGTAAAAAACCCGTGCAGTATCCCCGATTAATTATTTTAATTTTTAATTCACTATAATAATAGGCTAAATCTTCCTCTGTTATGTGTTCTATGTTATGTGTTACGTGCGAATAAATTCCAGCTACCATCGCTTGATAATAAGCACTTTTAGCCCGGCCTTCTATCTTGAAGCTGCATACCCCGGCTTCCTCTAAATCACGCAAATACTTTATTAAACACAAATCTTTAGAATTTAAAATATAACTCCCATGTTTTTCTTCAATAACTTCAAATATGTCATCTTCACATCCCTTAATTGCTAATTGTTTAGAATTTGAGATTTGATGTTTGGGATTTATTTGGGATTTGGGATTTGGGATTTGCCTGTCCTGAGTAATATCGAAGGAGGATTTTTCAACGTATTTCCAGCGGCAAGGCTGAATACAGTCTCCTAAATTTGCACTGCGAGTAGATGTTAAACTGGACAAAAAACAACGTCCCGAATATGCCATGCACATCGCTCCATGAACAAAATATTCCAGCTCTAGACCCGGGCAAGCCTTATGAATCTCTTTTATTTCCTTAAGCGTTACTTCACGGCCCAAAATTATCCTGCCTACCCCTTGTTTTTGCCAAAACAAAGCGGCCTGCGCGTTAGTGCAATTTGCCTGAGTCGATAAATGGATATTAGCTCTTGGCCATACTTTCTTAACTATTTCCAGTATTCCCGGGTCAGAAATGATCAAACCGTCAACCTTGATAAATTTTAAAAATTTAAGATATTTTTCTAAATTTTTAAAATGTTTATTATGGGCAAAAATATTCAAGGTTATATATATTTTTTTATTATTTTGATGGCAATATTTAACAGCTTCTTTAATGCCGTCCATATCAAAATTATTAATTCTAACGCGCAAAGAAAAATCGGGAATACCGGCATATACCGCGTCCGCGCCAAAAGCCAAAGCGGTTTTTAATTTATGTAAATTGCCCGCCGGCGCTAATAATTCAATCCTATTTTTCTTATTTTTCATTTTAATCATAGCTTTACTATACAAAGAACAAAGCTAAATTGCAAACAAAAAATTCAACTGTAAAAGTTGAATTTTTTGTTTAAATTATTTTTTCAATAAAATTTTTATCTTTTCAACAATCTCTTCGGTGGTAAAATGAGCCTTAACCAAATAATCATTAGCGCCCATGTCCATGGCTTTTTTTATGTCGTCGTCCTGGCCTAAATTGGAAAGCATAATAACCGGCACTTTAGCGATTTTCTTATCTTTATTTGTCCTGATCTGGCTCAATATCTGGAAACCGTCAATCGCCGGTAAAATTATATCCAGTAGCACTATATCTGGTTTGGCTGACTCAACCCCGCTCAAAGCCTGTTCCCCGTCAATCGCCTCATAAACCGTATAGCCCTCCTTAGTCAGCTTCTTGGAACATATTTCACGCAGAAAAGCATCGTCCTCAACCAATAAAACATTCACTCCAAGCTTTTTTGCTTCATTGTTTTCTTTGGCCTTAAGCACCTCATGTTTATCTTTGCCAGCAGAGGGATCACCGCCATTATCCAAACAATCCTTAACTTTGTTCAACACATCAAGCGGGCTAAACTCGGTTTTAATAAGATGGCCGATTGCCCCCAGTTTTTTGGTCTTTTCAATCTCTACCGGCTGGCCTGAATTAGAAATAATAATGACCGGAATCTTAACCTTCTCTTCGTTCATTTTTTCCAACACTTCATAGCCATCCATCTTTGGCATTACTATATCCAGAAGTATTAAATCCGGCTTTGTTTCTCTGATTTTGTTATAGCCAGCCTCGCCATCATAGGCGAATTCCACGCTATATCCTTCCTTATTAAGTTTGGCGGTTAATAAATCCACTAAAGATTCCTCATCTTCAATAATCAATATTCTTTTTTTAGTCTTGGTTTTTTCCTGACTCATTTATTTTTTATTATAGAACTTACACGCTTACTGTCATTGCGGGGCCAAAGGCCGTGGCAATCCCGTGA
>JAGLNE010000034.1 GCA_023139655.1 Candidatus Parcubacteria bacterium | reverse complement strand
GCAAACCACTCTTCGTTCGTGGGCAAGCGCTTGCCCGCTTTAGCACAAGCCAAAACCGCCTGATCCTGGGAAATATAACGCCAAGGAACCAGTCCCGGCTCTGACACGGGCTGACATTTCTTAGAGTCAATATTAACCCTTGTTTCAGTCTGTCCGCTGGGATTTTGATATGGGCAGTCATTGCCCGGAGCGGCTTCATATTGATCAATACAAAAATCACCGTTAGCGGAAACAACCTGAACCATATAAACCGGGCATTTCCCGTCTGAAGTTACGACCTCTCCACTAAAATTTCGTATTTTATCACTGGCTTTTATCCCAACAGTTGTAAGAATTATTGCGCTAATCGTTACTATTATTTCTTTTTTTCCAATTAGTTTATTCTTTGCCATATAGAAATCATTCTTATTCTTCAGTTGATGTCGCCAACTCTTCTGTAGTGGACGTACTTAACTCAACTGGTGTAGATGTTGAGAACTTTTCTAAAGTAGACGTTCCCAATTCTTCGACTGTTGTCGTGGCTAACAATTCTTCTTCTCCTGCCTCGTCTGTTAATAGTCCGTCACCAAGAGATGTTTCATAATTATCCGAGGCAATAAATTCCGGATCAAATTCAACAGGCTGAAACCGGGTTTTAAAATATGCATAAACGCTTATTGTTACTACAGCTACTATGATCAAGAGAAAGATCATTTTAGGCCCGCGTCGGCTTTTTTTTGACGCCATTGCCTTGGTTTTTTTATTCTGCCCCAAATTTTTTAAATCTACTATTTCATGATTATTTCCGTTTTCTTTGGGCACTACGATTACTTTCTTTTTTGAAGAGCTGGGTCTGGGCGATACCAAATTACTTAAATTTTGAGTTTCCTTTATTGCCTTTTTAACACTGCGGCGGACAAACAAAATAATTGAGCCAATGAAAAAAATTATCAACCCCAAAATAATCAACAAGGGCTTAAATAAAATTATCCAAAAATAAAGAGATTGATTAGCGGTCTCTCTTGTCTCACTGCCATAACCGAGTATAAGATCCGCCCGATATCTTCCCATATCAAGAATGCTAATATCATCATCCCAGGTATATTCCCAGCGCCGAATATCGCCGGGCAATACATTGCCAAATTCAGTCCGGTGATTTATTTTTATCTGCCCTTTTTGATTGCCCCGCATATCAGTGATCCGTATTTCCCCCTGGGGCTGAATATGCACGTTTCCTTGATTTTGGAACCTAACTCTAAATTCAACTTTGGCTTTACCGTATATATTTTTATTGCTGGAAAATTCTCTAATTTGGCCCTGTTCCACTACCTCACCACCGATATTAAGCATTAACAAAGATCCAAGGAGTGATGCCACCTTTATTGTCGCCCCGGAGAACTCCTCAGCCGGCGGAGCCGTACCGATCAAAACCGCCGCATAATGCCCGCCTGGTTCAGCGGTTTCCGGGACAGCAACTATAAACTCAATATCTTTGCTCTGAAAAGGGGCGATCTTTACTCCCTCTGTTGGCAAAACCAGCCACTCACTAAGCAAATGTTCTTTTTGTCCTTCTAATTCTTCTTTTGGTATGAAATTGACCGTACCACCTTCAGTACCGCCTTTAAAGTCAACTGCCCGGGCAAAAACGGTTATTTCCTTATCGTTATTATTAACCACCCTAATCGCGCTCTGCCACAATTGGCCCGGGCTGACATTGTTGCGGATCAAAGGCGGAGTAATGGTCAAAGCCAAGGAATCATTTTGCGCCAAGCCAGGCACGGCTAAGCTAATCCCCAAAATAAAACAAAATATTATTAATAAGATCCTTTGCATTTTTTTATTTAAAATTATACATTTCTAAAACTAACAACCTTTCTTTTTATATTATTCTATTTCTTATTTTTTAAATCTAGTACCCCGTTGGCTGTTGTTTCAACCCTGACAGTCGGCTTATTATGCGGCTGATAGGTTCTGCGAAACAAGAATATTACCAAAAATATTACCACTATTATTGTGAAGGCGACAAAACCGATTAAATACCGCGAAGGTATCAGCCAAATATAAATAGTATCCATTAGGTCGCGTTTACTATCGCCATATTCCAGCTCAACCTTGGCTTTTATTTTCCCCAATTGCTTCCCAGTGTCCCATTCCAGCGCCATTTTCCCGGTCTCTTCCGGAGCAATTGGCGCTTCGCTAAAATCAACTAATAGCTGTTTGATCTCTTCACCGCGCCGGTTAAACAAATATATTATCCCTAATGGCGCGATATCGCGATTGCCAAAATTCTCCACCGCGATATTAAATATTGCCGGCGGCTTAGTATATACATTGCGCGTGGTTTTAAATTCACTGATTTGGGCTTTCTCAACTATCACTTCTTTCACGTCCATATTGATCAGAACCTTCGCCGAACCAACTCCGCTAACCGACTTCTCGGCCGCGTAGCGGTTGCTTGAGTCCGGAAAGCTGATCATGGCATAGCGCTTTCCAGCCGTCGCGTCAAGGGCCACATTTATCTCCAAACTAAGCTCGGTTGACTCACGCGGATTAAGCTCAGTCACGCCCCGGGATATTTTGATCCAGCGGGCCAGTGATGTTTGCCTGTCCAGCTGGCTGGGGCTAATAAATTCCTGCTTGCCGTCGCTTGTGGAAATATCATTTACTACCGCGTAAAGGTTTACTTTTCTGTCAGTATAATTAGTAATTAATATAGTATATGTAAAAATATCTCTCACTTTAGCTTGTTCATCAATAATTGTCGGTGTAACCACTATCCCGGTTTTTTCCTTGTCTGATTTTTCCATGGAATCCTCTATAGAGGGTTCCATGGAATTAGTCGTATCTTGCGCGCTAACAATATTAAAAGAAGCAGTAAAAAAAACTGATATTAATGATATAGCGATGAATGTTTTTAGTATTCTCATATAATATTGTCATTCTGAGCCC
Source organism: Candidatus Parcubacteria bacterium (assembly GCA_023139655.1). GTDB lineage: Bacteria > Patescibacteriota > Patescibacteriia > Patescibacteriales > UBA12075 > JAGLNE01. The sequence goes on along the minus strand of JAGLNE010000034.1, from coordinate 2,824 downwards.
GCGAAGCGGGAGAAGAATCTCGTGGGTATAGTAACGAAATCCTTCACTCCCTGCGGGAGTTCAGGATGACATAAAGATTATTTGTTGTATTTGTGAATATGATTTGTAGATTTGTGGGAATTACTTACGCGAATAAGAGGAAATATAACCCTGACATAATAATTAATAAAACCACCAAGACAACCGAGATAATAATACTTAAATGCAAAACCGGCGACGGACCCTGATATTTTCTAACCAGTTTAACGTTTGTTAGGCCGGCCCTGGCCATGGCTTTTTGCACTGCTTTATTTTTATAAAGCCTTAAGAAAAGAATAAATAAAGCAAAAACAATGATCAAGCTAAGTAAGATCGGGATTATTATCCGCCAGGGAAATATCCAAAAGGTCATCTCGGTATACAAAGTTTGCTTGCCCTGGCCCCCCAAACGGGTAGCAGTCCCGAATGACAAACCAATTGAAGCCGTGTAGCGGCCAAAGCCGCTTTCCCCCTGCCAATTTTCGGTTAAGCGCCGGATTGAATCAGGCAGCACATTAGACCCGCCATTATTAACCCGAATATTACCCACTTCGGCGCCAAACATATTTTTAACTGCAATGTTACCGATCGGCTTAATATGAACATTACCCATATTTTCAACCCGGATTATAAATTCTATATCAAAAGGCGTACCATATACGCCTTTCTCGGTTGTGAACTCCCTGATCCTGGCCTCTTCGTCAACATCACCTTTCACCTGGAGCAACAGCAAAGCACCGGTCTGTTGACCGATTGCCATACCGGCTCCTTTTTCTTCACTGTCCAGATTTAAACGCGGCGGCTCAGTGCCAAAAAGGATCGCGCCATAATAACCGCCCGGCCCGGCGTCGGCCGGAATTGCAATTTGAAAAGGAATGGTTTTTGATTCATTAGCGCCGAATTCCTGCGGCTCAGCACTGATATTTATCCAGGCGGCCAAAGAAAATCCGGTTTCCGTGCCTGGCGCAGTCAGCTTGGGTTTGCCTTCTTCGCCTTCGGCGCGAAAATCACGCAAATACACATATAATAACTTAGCGGAATTAGAATTATTGGTTACGGTAATTTCATATGTTTCTGTCGAGCCTGGGTCAATTAAATCCTCTATTATAACCGGGCTGATCTTTATACCCACCCCCTGGGCGTTTGTCTTTGCGGGAACAAAAAAACCGCTGGCCATAACAAAAAGCCAAATCGGTATTATTATTAAACTTCTAATTTTTTTAGGCATGGGGATACGTTAAAATCCTGCATATTTATGCAGGTAATAATATTAACATTCAACTATATTTTACCATTTTTCACCTATTAAAAGCAACTGAATTATAAAACAACCTAAATATCCCACGAATTTACAAATCATATCACGAATTTACAAATATTAGTAATAATATTTTAGAAAAAATTCGTAAATTCGTAATGGATTCGTTGATTCGTGGGAGTAAAAATAACTCCCCCCACCTATAAGATGGAGGGAGTTAAGTATTTGAATTTCGATTGTTACTATAATACCCTAATAAGTCGGAGTACAGACGTAGGTCAAGTTTGAAGTATAATCACCGGCTTCCTGAAGCGCTGATATCTCAATCGTATAAGCCACTCCGGCAATACCGACTCCTTCACCAGCTCCATTGGCAGGCCCATCATGAGTCATAACTTCCAATTTAGTAGCAGCGCTAAGACCGGCGTATAGGCCGCCGGAATAATCTGGGTTTGCGTTAGTGTCATCAGAGGTCACACCCATATGTCCGTAGGTTTCTGTACTTCCCAAAACAGCGGATGGCGCCCCCCAGGCCACTGCATTGGTCGATGAACCCTGGCCATCTGGGGCATTAAAGAAGCTGTTAATAGTATCAGCCGCGCCATTGGTTAATTCCGCGTCCTGCTGGACCGTAACCGAATAACCAGCCGAAGCATTGGTAGATACGGTTAGTTCATGACCTAAAGTACTGGAGGCAGTTGGATCTAGAGTGCCAAAAGCCAAAGTAGTAGCGGTTGATGAACCTGTTAAATCAACGCCATTAATGGAACTACGGGCACTACTCGTCCCAAGTAAGCCAACGCCAAAAGTAAGGGTAGCCGGAACCGTGGCTGTAACCTGTACATCATCTATTATATACACCTTGGTTTCTGTTTGCTCAATTTCCGTACCGTTTGATTGATGGGAGGAAACCCATACGCTGTAAGCGGTCCCTACACCTGGATTTGGATTAGTATGATTACCAACTGTAATGGTCACAGTACTGGTAGAGGTCAGAAAAGAAGTAACATTACATTCTACAACCCTGTAAGTGTCTGAGGTGCCGGTAGTGGAAGCAGTGGTTCCACTTGGACAAGTTAAATTAACTGAACTCATCCCAGTAAAACCTAACTCATAAGTAATCCTGACATATTGAGCGGCAGTTAAAAAGTTAGCATCACCAAGTTCAAATTCAATCGTTGAAGTAGCCAAAATATTTTTATCAGAATCACTCAATCTTGTAAGAGCGTTATCCATACTGGCCGCTTGTGCCATCGGCATATACGCGTACATTGTTAACATAGAAAACATCACAATCACAACCAATACGAAATCACTTCGTTTTGTTTTTAGCATGGGGATAAAATTTAATTAACCACGTACCTTCTAGAATAGCATTAGTTAATCAAATCTTTTAATAATATTGTTTTATTGATTTGTATATTATACCAAATTAATAAAAATAAGCTTATTTTTACTTAAACAAAATTTCGACCTTTTTCTAAAATCGTGATCTCAATTTTAGAGATAATCTTGCTGGTTATATAGACTCACTGCACAATAATTTTT
>JAGLNE010000033.1 GCA_023139655.1 Candidatus Parcubacteria bacterium | reverse complement strand
TGCCATCGCAGTCATTGTCATTTAAATCACTGCATAGATCAATTGGCACATTTTCAAATGCCTGATAAGGACTGGCTTCCAGCGGATCATTACCGCAGCAATTTAACGCCGGTAAACCATTGCCAGACCAATCATAGCCGCTGGTTACGCAGACCCAATCGCAATTTTCGTCGCTCCAGCCCTCGTCAATATCCACCGGGTTAATTCCATCAGTATGGTCCGGGTCGCTGCAATTATTGTCCAAACCATCACAATCCTCAAAGGCTCCGGTATAAATATTGCCATTACTGTCATCACAATCACTTCCTGATGGACAAAGCAATGCGTCATAAGCGTTTTGGCCATCTCCGTCCGCGTCAGTGCATATTTCCGGACAGTCCATATCTCCTAAAGACCGAGTACAGCCAGTTGGGCAACAACCAAATATGTCAGACGCGCAACCGGCGCAATCCCCATCCTCTGCTGGTGTACAACCCAAACAACCATTATCGCATCCGTTAGGTGTGCATGTTATTGGGCAATCACTATCCTGGGCAAACGAACAGCCTTCGTCACAACAGCCATTGCCGCTGGTACAGGGCGGGCAATCCGGATCTTCCAGTACGGTACAAAAACTAGGGCAACCGCCGCCGCAGCCATTAGGGACACAAAGGAAACCGGTACAAGCCGGGCTGCCAAAACAATCCGAGTCAAAACAATCCACAAACGAATCACAGTCATCATCAAGAAAATTAGTGCAATCCTCTGGCCCGCCGAATTGAACATCAGGATCAGTATCATTACAGTCGGTCTCAGGCCCATCCGTGCAAAGCGCGGAACCAGGGCTGCCATATCCATCATCATCAAAATCCAGGCAAACATCAACCGCGCATACCGGAACACCGCTAATCGCGTAGCCGGATTCAAACACCCCGCACACTGTCCCAATATTACCGCCGGGATCGCTTAAATAAATATAGGCTAAACTATTTGTCGGCAAATTTGGTAGCGTCGTAGGGAAACTCTTATTTACCTCATCCCAGCAAGTATCCTCATCATAACCCGGGCAATTCCCGATCTTATTTATTGGGCCAAGAAGCATATTGGTGCCAAGTTCATCGCGAAGAGCGTCGTCCCAACTGGGCCAAACCGATAAGGAACGATTGGGCAAATACGAGCCGGCTGACAAAGACGGAAAATGCCCGTTATCAAGATTAAATTGGTTTAAAGTAACCTGCATATCGGCTAAATCGGATAAGCGCCTGGTGTCGCGGATCACCCGGGCCTTAGCGCTATCACAATAATCACTTATTGGACACTCTTCATCTTTTAAACATCTAACACTTGGGTTGTTCCGGCAAAAACCGGTTACTATTAAATTAGTATTAAACTTCCAGTGAGAGAGAATCTGTCCAAAAATATCCTGGGTTACGGTTTCCGCCTCCTGGTTATAGGAAATCAAATAAATATTAGTGTATAAATTGCCACCCTCGGCATTGCCGACATTTACATACAAAGTCCGGCCGTCCCGTACCGCGGCATAGCCGTCCACCATCATTGACTGTGGTGAACCGGTAAAATTCTGCTCTTGGTACCATACCCTGGCGCTATAATGATTAGTATTTGGTATAACCCGGATAGCAATCGCGTCCGGCGAGCTCTGCCCTTGGGCATAGTCAGCCCCAAATATAAAAGCGACACCAAATAACAGTGTAATTAGTTTTATAGTTTTTTTAGTCATAACTTAAACATAGAGCATAGAGCATAGAACACATAAAAATAATATATGTTCCCTGTTCCTTGTTCTTTGCTTTATTTCTTATTAATCAAATTTTTTCCTTCCATTACGGCTGGTTTATTAATATCTAATAAATCAAGTATTGTTGGAGTAAAATCAAGCAGGCTGCCGATTGGTTTTAACACGCTTAGATCATTACCGGCTACGTCTTGCCAACCAATGTTGCGGCCTAAAAATTCTTGACCCGCTATTATAAAGGGGACCGGATTGTCAGTAGTCGCATCATTTATCGCGCCCGTGGCCGGATCGATCATGGCCTCAGCATTTCCATGGTCAGCTACTATTGCCAATATCCCTTTTTTGTCGCTTACTAAACCGGCCAGGTCCCCGATCATACCATCAATTATTTCGGTAGATTTTATGCTTGCAGTAAGCGAGCCGGTGCGAGCGACTAGATCCAAATTAGAAAAATTCGCTATTATCGCGTTTTGGGCCCTTTGCTTAATGGCTTTTTTTGCGTATTTATAAAGGCCCGCCAAAGCCAACTCCGGCGCTTCCTTATAATTATCCACCCTTGGACTGGGGCTAATTATTATTTCGGCTTCTTCAACTAGCTGATCAACTCCTCCATTTAAAAAATACGTAATATAAGCGATCTTTTCCGAGTCTGATAAGTAACTTAATTTATATCCGGCTTGCCTGAGGCACCCGCAAAGAGTACTGCTAGCATTATTTACCGTATTCATGGGCCACTTCCTGCTTGTTCCCAGGCAGTAATGTCCGATCTCACAATTACCAGCCTGATTTTTTGATAATCCAATAGACGACCCGGAGGCTTTAAGCGTACAAACCGGATAATCAGCAATCAATTTGTCGAAATTATTGGTGTCGGCCTGGCTAATCGCATTACCTTCACTTAACGGAGCAATTCCCCAGCCGTCAAGGATGCAGATAACTATGAGGGGTATTTTGTTTTTATTTTTCATTAGTATAATAAAACAATATTAAAAGATACAGAACACTTGAAATAAGATACAAGGATACAAGACACAAGAAACAAACAAATTAAAAGATACAAATTCTAAGATACAAACTGTTTTTAATTTTTAATTTGTATCTTGTTTGCGTCCTTGTTTCTTGTATCTTGTAATTTACTCTAAAATAACGCGCTCCTCTTCATCTCCTTAGGCTTTTTCTTCCCGATTAGCTTTAATACTGTCGGGGCAATATCACTTAAAATACCTTTGGGACGCAATTTTATTTTATTTTTTTGTTTTTTATTAACAACAATAAACGGTACTAAATTCGTAGTATGTTCGGTATAAATTTCCTGTGTTTCCGGATTGATCATTTTTTCAATATTTCCGTGATCAGCTGTAATAAGCACTGTACCTTCGGCCGCGAGATAGGCTTTGACGATCTTGCTGACATATTTATCAATGTGTTTAACTGTTTTCTTGGCTGCCTCCAGGTTGCCGGTATGCCCAATCATATCCGGGGCAGCAAAGTTCAGTAAAGTAAAATCATATTTCGGGCCTAGGTGCTTATTGCTTAACCGTAAATTTCGAATAACCCGGCGACTTAATTTGTCCGAGCTCATTATCGGCGTCTGATCATACGACTTAACATCCGGCGACTCTACCATGTATTGTTCTTCCCCGGCAACGGTTCCGCTATAGCCACCATTAAAAAAATAAGTGACATGAGCATATTTTTCCGTTTCCGCTATATATAATTGTTTTAAATCTTTAAGCTGCATCGGCAGAGTTTCTCTAATATCAAAGCTGGGGTAGGCGGTTAAAATATCATCCAGGTCCGGGCCAAAGTCTGCCAGCGCGACAAAATATAAATGTTTTAATTTCTTCGGACGCTTAAACGCACCGCGGTTCATCTTGTTAAAATCGTTTTGGACAAAGGCTTTGCTAAGCTGCCGGCCCCGGTCTGAGCGAAGATTAAAAAATATTACACTATCACCATCTTTAATCCTCGTATTATTTCTCTTGGTTTTACTAATTACAAAAGGCGAAATAAACTCATCACTTTCACCGCGGTTATATGCTTCAGTTATAGCGTCGCGAGCGGTCTTGGCTTTCATCCCGGTTCCGTTTATTAGAGCATTATAAGCTAATGCTGTCCTGTCCCATTTCTTTTTCCGATCCATGGCATAAAAACGGCCCATCACAGTAGCGATCATTTCATTGTTAGTTAAACGGCGTTGTAGGTCATATATTAATTTTAATGACGCGTATTTGGGCGAATCGCGGCCATCGGTAAACAAGTGAAGAGATACCGGGCCCACCCCACGCTGTTTCATTAATTTAAGCAGGGCCAATAAATGCCCCGGATCCGAATGCGGACTCTGGCCATTGGCAAGCATACCAACAAGATGCATTTTTGAACCCATTTTCTGGACGTGCCGAATTGCTCCCAAAAAAGCGGAATTTTTAAAAAATGTACCATCCGTAATGCTCTTGCTTATCCTTACCGAATCCTGCTCCACCAGCCTTCCGGCCCCGATATTCATGTGTCCGGCTTCTGAGTTGCCCACCTGCCCGGCAGGCAAACCGACAAACTTACCATGCGCGCTAAGCTTGGTACTCGGGTATTTGTTCATTAAACCATCCAAGGTCGGGGTCTTAACCAAACTAATTGGATTTCCCTTATTCGGCTTATCAACTCCCCACCCGTCAAGGATGATGAGGATGAGGGGAAGATTTGAATTTATTTTATTTTTTTTACTCATTACTTTAATAAACCAAAGTTACAAGATACAAGAAACTTGAAATAAGATACAAGGATACAAGACACAAGAAACAAACAAATTAAAAGATACAAATTCTAAGATACAAACTGTTTTTAATTTTGAATTTGTGTCTTGTTTGTATCCTTGTTTCTTGTGTCTTGTTTCTTATTAAGCGTTTAGCTTAATTTCTATTTCCATTAATCTATTATATTTCGCCAGCCGCTCACTCCTCGACAATGACCCGGATTTGATGTAATCACAATTAGCAGCCACGGCCAAATCGGCAATAAAGGTGTCACAGGTTTCACCTGAACGATGCGAAGCCATGGTCTTCATATTATGTTTCTGCGCCAGCTTAATGGTTTGAATAGTTTCGCTAAGCGTCCCTACCTGATTTGGTTTAATAAGTATCGCGTTAGCCGCATGCTCTTTGATACCACGCCGCAACCTGTCAATATTGGTAACAAACAGATCATCGCCGATAATAAGCATTTCGCTTCCTAGCTCTTTATTAAAATCGCGCCAGCCCTCCCAGTCGTCTTCGCCATGTCCGTCTTCAATTGAAATAATCGGAAATTTACGAAACCATTCATAGTATAAACCGGTAAGGGTCGCGCTGGTAAAACTGGCATTATCCAATTTGAAAATGTATTCTTTGGTTTTTGGATTATAAAGCCCTGAGGAGCCGACATCAATACCAAAACCAATGTCTTTACCCGGTTGATAACCGGCGTTAAGACAAGCCGCGCTGATAAATTCCAATGCCTGAATACTGGAATGAATATCCGGTGCATAGCCGCCTTCATTGCCTACGTCTGTATCCAAACCGGCAGACTTAAGCACATGCCCCAGCTCATGGAATATCTCCGCCCCCATCCGCACTTTTTCCGCCAAGGCGGTTCTAGTAAGTGGTAATATCATAAATTCTTGGAAGTCTAAGTTAGTATCAGCGTGGGTGCCGCCGTTAAAAATATTAAATGATGGCGTAGGCAATTTTATTTTATTCCTACCAAATTTATATGTCTTTCTAATATATTCGTAAAGCTCCAAATTGTTAGCGACTGCCCCGGCTCGCGCCACGGCCAGAGAAACTGACAAAATCGCATTAGCGCCCAATTTTTTCTTATTTTTCGTTCCATCCAATTTGATCATGGCTTCATCAGCCTCTTCCTGTTTATTACAGTCCATACCAGCCAAAGCCTTATTTATCTTGGTATTCACGTTATGAACTGCCTTAAGCACCCCTTTGCCACCATAACGCTTTTTGTCGCCGTCGCGCATTTCCCAGGCCTCATGTATGCCGGTACTGGCTCCTGACGGCACGCTCGCCTTGGCGATAATACTACCATCAAGCTCAACCTTGGTTTCAACGGTCGGATTACCTCTTGAATCCAAAATCTCTCTTGCGCTAATTTTTTTAATTTTTGCCATTATCAAAAAATTTTAATTTATTATTATAATATAACATTAATTTTTATAACACATAGCGCACTTTACAAATGTATTAGCGGTATAGCCTACTGAACCTATAGTATCTACGCTATGAACTTTTGTCGCATACCAGCGGGGGTTTCCGCTGCCTCCTTGCGCGGCGTCAAAATTAATATTATCTACACAGTGAGTACTATTAGTATAATGACCTGAATGATAATATGCTCCCATAGTATAGCCGGTGTAAGAGCTTGTCCAACCAGTGGGACAGGTGTCACTACCAAATAATTCAAAACTTGGTCCTGGTGCTAAACAAACCGCGCATTTAAGTATCGTGCTGCCAGTAATGCCCGGGGGCATGTAGCTCGCTCCGCCCGTACTAGCTGCGTAAAGCAAGTTGCCTAGAGCGGCAGACGCGGCGCCAGGATCATTTGGCTCTAAACATAACATTTCGGCGCCGTTCCCTGTGTGCGAGTAGTGTCCGCCAAATCCATATCCGCTTATTAATAGCGTTGTGTTAGCGGGGCAGGTGGAATTGCCCCACCGGGTAAAGACATCACCGCCGTCACCTAAACTAGCCGCGGCCGTGCAATTATTTCCATTCTCATCGCAATATTGGGTAGCGCCTACCGGCCCCTCAACATCAAGTTTTAAACCTCCGTCCGGACTTGTATCACCAATCCCCACACTGCCATCACCATTTATTCTCATACGTTCTGTGTTGGCACCCGCGGCACCTCTTGTAGCAAATATTAAATCAGTATTTCCGTTACTAACAGCTTGTCTATTGGCTACAATAGATGCGGCAAAAATATCACTTTCTATTTCAAAAAATATTGAACCTACCGGTCCCGTTGCAGGAGATGTAGCTTCAAGAGAAATGTCTGAACTTGCAGTATTGCTTATTTGTAATGCATGTTGTGGGTTGATCGTCCCAATCCCCACATTACCGGCTGTAAAATAAATATCCGAACCGCTGTCAGCCCATTGGCTATTAACCATTGACGAAACACCATCCGGCGGATTCGCGGTGGGCGCTACCCAGGCTAAAACAAAATAATTAACCGCTAATATAGATCCAACGATCATTGCCGCGACTACGACAAATAACAATGCCTTAAACAAATTATTTTTTATCATAAACATAAATTTTTTCGCTTATTTTATTAAGTAAATATCAAATAAAAACCTTCTTCATATTAATCCTTTTCACATACCAATAGCTGAATATAAGGCATGGTAACATCAACAGAGGCAGGGCCTGTACTAGCTATTTCGAGTTCATGGTTATGATTTCCGGCCCAGCCTGTCCACCCAGGCTCTTGAGCGACCCATATAGCACCCGCAGGATCGAGATCAGCCGCTCTCATATGGCTTGGTTTTGGATCAGCATGGCGGTGATCACCAGAAAAATCTGTGGTGCCTGTGTGGGTGTGTTCAGGAACCTCTGTAATAACACGTGTTCCTTGATCACTAAGGCCTGTCCCAACTGTTCCTGCTAATGTTCCTCCGCCAGGCATTCCCACAACCGCCCTTCCTCTTGCGCCAATAAGCTCTGACCACCCGGGCGGGCATGATGCTGAGTTAAAGAAACCAACAAATCCTGAAGGTACGCCAGCGACTAAGCTTCCGTTTTGATGCAAGTCGCCGATGAAATTGATGTCACCGTTTACATCCAGCTCATAGTTAGGAGCATCTGTCCCAACCCCCACCCTATTATTAACGCTATCTACCGCTAAAGTATTGAGGTCTACCAGCAGGTTGCCCCCGATTTGTAGATCGCCAACTTTACCCTGTGATGAAGCGCTGGTGTCTATAGGCTGGGCCAGGTTGTCGTCCGGCGGCGCTACCGTGGGCGCGGTCCAGGCGGCTAAAAGGGATTGGAAGGAGATAGACATGCCCAAGGCAAGGACAATGGTGATTATTAATTTTGTTAGTGTTAATTTGGGTTTAAACATACAATAAATTTATTAATAAAATAAATAATTAAATATATATTAAATTATTATTCAGCAAAGACATCATCCGGTTGCCCAGCGTTAATCTTGTCATTTATCTCTTGCATTTGCTTCATCTCAATAACCGCGTCAGCGGCTTTTTCTTTTTCACTCCTAGTGTCGGCCGCGTTAATACGCTCATTAATGTCTTCCATTACCTGCATTTTTTCTTCTACTGTCAACTCAACTTGCTCTGACCGCTCAACTTTTAATTCAGGCGTAAAAATCGGCTTCATAACGCCGTAGATTATAATAAGAACAATTATTACGGCAAAAAATAGTAAAGCTAAAATATAAATTGCGGATTTTGATTTCATGTGTTTAAAATAATTGAATAATGATTTTTATAAATTTGAAAAAATTTTAACCTTAAATATTGTCTGTCACGGCTTTACGCTGATTTAACGCGGATCAAAACGCGGAATTTACGCTGATTTTTTTTCAGTCTAATGTTATTTATATTAATTATTTTTGTTTATTTTAAATATCATTATCTGGATTAGTGATTTTTATATCATTATCGTTAATTTTCTCATTATTATTAATAACAAAACCTTCTATCGGCTCGCACCAGGCCAGTGAATTCTCACATTCAAGTGATTTTCGTTCATACCCTTCCTTGCAACGCTTTTCCCTATCGTATATTTCATAATTATGTTTATGGATACGTTTCAAAGAGGCTAAACAGCAATAATCCAAATCGCATATTTTATTACCCGGGTCCAAAATAGCTTCTAAAGGAGTCAGCTCAACATCATAAACTTGCTTGGTGATTTCTTTTATTTCCTTAGTTAAAAAATATCCAAGCGACAATACAACAATCGCCACAATAATACAATAGCTTATACCAATAACAGAATATCTAAAGCCCCGCTTCTTGCCTTTTTCATATAAACTCCGCATTCGGTTTTCAAATTCCTTGCTCGGTTTATTTTTTTTGCTGTTATTTGTGTCCTCTGACATGGCAAATTTGGCTGGCAAGGACACGGGCCGGCGCGGTATGTTGCCGGGCATGGGTTTTTTCTTTTTCTTATCGTCTGGCTTTTTTTGGATTTTTTCAAACATATTTATTCCCCACGAATCAACGAATCTTTTCACGAATTTACAAATAAACGGATGTCATCCTGAGCGGAGCGAAGGATCCCGTGATTGCTGAAATGACGAGATTCTTCTCCCGCTACGCGGGCATCAGAATGACAAGCAACTATTTAACGTACAATCCTTTTAACCCGGGCATTTTTTCGCCAATTAAAAACGAAAGCATTGCCCCGCCGCCGGTTGAAACCCAGTCCACGTGCTCAAGCATTTTGGTCTGCTTAAGCGCCGCCACGGTTTCGCCGCCGCCAGCCACACCAAAGGCCTTACCCGTAGAGTGGGCGGCCATCACCTGGGCCAGCGCCAAAGTGCCGTGTTTATATTGGTTATCTTCAAACATGCCCATAGGGCCGTTCCACAAAATGGTTTTGGCCTGCTTAATAAGCTTTGCATATAATTTAATCGTCTGCGGGCCAATATCGAAAATATAATCGTTTTTAGCTACTTTATTCACTGAGACAACTCGTACACGCCATTTTGTAACGCGGCTGCTAACCACCACATCAAGCGGTAGTATTATTTTTTTATTATGTATCCTCTTAGCTAAGGCAATACTTTTTTTGTCGCTTATTGACTTGCCAATCTCCAGGCCATGGGCGGCTAAAAAGTCATTAGCCAAACCCCCACCCACCAGCACCCGATGCGAAATGCGGGATAATTTCCTAATTAATGGCATTTTAGTGGCTAATTTAACTCCGCCAATCATAGAAATTAATGGCTTTTTTGGTTGTAAAATTTGCCTTAAATGCTTGATTTCTTCAGCCACGACCAACCCGGCAAAGCTTGGCAGATAATTTTTAATTGCCGACAAACTAGCGTGGTTCCGGTGAGAAACTCCGAAAGCGTCGTTAACGTAATAAGTGGCTATACTGGCTAATTTTTTAGCCAAGCGCTTAGAGTTTTTATATTCCCCGGCTTCAAACCTAATATTTTCCAGCAGAATTACCTGTCCGGGTTTCATTTTTCTTATTATTTTTTCTACTTCAAATCCATAACAAACATCCAAATGTTTAATTGTCTTACGCAAATACTTACTAAGCCTGGCCGCGATCGGCCGAGTACTTAAATCGTGCTTATCCTTGGCAGATTTAGGACGACCAAGATGAGTCAATATCACAACTTTTGCCCCATTATTTATTAAATAATTAAGCGTGGGCAAAGCTTTTCTGATTTTAAAATCATCTTTTATTATTCCATGTTCAATTGGTACATTAAAATCACTACGCAGAAGTACTACTTGACCGCTTATTTTAGGCAATTTTTTAATTGTTTTTATTTGCATAATTTTGCATGGGGATTTGAGTTTTATATGAGTCCATATATATCCACATCTTCTATATTATACCATATTTTACCCCAAAAAACCAAAAAACCCACATTAGCGGGTCTCCTTGTCATTCTGAGTGGAGCGAAGAATCCCGTGACAGTCACGAGATCCTTCGTCGCTTCGCTCCTCAGGATGACAAAAAAATTATTTATTTTTAAAACATTGGAAAATTAAAAAATTAATTCATTGTTTGAAAATTGCGAAGTGCCCTTTGGGTGAAAATTGAAAATTGAAAATTATCTATATTCCTCTCGCTTCCCCATGATCACCTGTCGTAATCTTTTTCCCAGGCAAACGCCGTTTTATTGAATTCCAAAAATCAATAAACTCTTCACTTTTGAGTAGTGAGCAAAAAGCCAGATAAACCAATATCCCGGATACGCCCGCGACTGCTCCCTGGGTAAACACTCCCCACACCCGGGTCATATCAATATATGGCCAGACAACCAGCTTCATACCCTGAATAGTGATGCCGGCAGCCAAGGCGGCGGCGGAAAACTTAATAGTGGAAAATAATATCCGATCTTCATCCAGATTTCCGATCTCAACACGAAGAACCAGCCATAGAATAATAAAATTAATAATACTGGCAATAGAAAAGGCCAGAGCCAGACCGGCTACGCCCAACATTCTTACCAGCGCAAGCGATAAAACTAAATTAATCAAAGCGCTGAAAAGACCGATATAAAAAGGGGTCATGGAATTATGCCTGGCATAAAAAATACGCACTAATAATGGTATTGATGCCTGGGCAAATAAAGACAAAGTAAAAAATCCTAAAGTATGGATCGTAAGCATGGTGTCTTCCCAATTAAACTGCCCGGTACCAAGAATCACCCGGATTATCTGCGCCCTAAGAGTTAACAGCAACACAGTCGCCGGCACAACAAAGAAAAGAATTTGCCTGATTACCTGAGAAAAATTGTTTATTAATTTTGGCTTGTCAAAAGCGATCGCGGAAATAGTTGGAAAAGCCGCGACCGCAAAAGATATGCCGAATATTCCGATTGGAAAAGATTGCAAATTATTGGCAAAATTAAAAACCGCGATTGAACCGCTGGCCAAAGTAGAGGCGATGATTGTAATAACCAATAAATTGATCTGCGATATGGCCAGACTCATAGTGCGCGGTATCATCAATCGGCCAATTTCTCTCACTTGCTTATTCTTAAAATTGATTATTGGCCGATATCTAAACCCTAATTTAATTACTGCCGGCAATTGAATAAGCATGTGGAGTAAGGCGCCTAAGACCACGCCCCAGGCCAAGCCATAAATTCCCCAGTAAGGCACAAAAAATAAAGCCCCGACAATAATTCCGATATTATATAAAATTGGCGCCAAAGAATAAATAAAAAAACGCTTAAAAGACTGTAATACACCGCCCAAGACGCTGGATATCCCAAGTAAAATCGGCGATAAAAACATAATCCGGGTAAGGTCTACGGTTATTGCCTGTTTGACCGGAAAAAATCCGGGTGCCAAAATCTTAATCAGGGTGGGCGCGAATATAATTCCCAAAACCGATAAAGCCGCAATACTTAAAAGTAAAATATTAAGAATATTATTTGCCAAATACCAGGCTTCCTTATGTTTAGCGCTGGAGACCAAATCTTTTATCTTGGCTTTCTTGCTACTGAGCAAATTAACAAATATTGGGATAAAGCCGGCAGAAAGAGCGCCCAGGACCAACAGATTAAAAATTAGATCCGGAACACGAAAAGCAGTATAATAAATATCCAGAGTGTCGCCCGCGCCAAACTCACCGGCCAGGATCCGGTCGCGAAATATCCCCAAAAACCGGCTGACAAGCGAAGACAGCGCTACTGCTAGCGCCGCGATCGTAATGCTATTGATTGGACTGGAGAATAAGCGTTTTATCATAATTGTTACTCAAAATATATGATACAAGAATATTAAACATAAGACACAAGGACACAAGACGCAAGGATACAAACAAGATACAAATTAAAAATTAAAAACTGTTTGAAATTTGTATCTTTTAATTTGTTTGTATCTTGTTTCTTGTATCTTGTTTCTTTATTTATTTTTCTTAGTACTATTTCTGATAATAGCTGATAAAATATTAATTAATTCTCGATTCTCTTGTTTTAATTCTTGCATTCGGACAGATAATTCAGGATTAGATTCTTCAATTAATTCAAACCAATGTAAGGTTTCTTTAGCTTCTTTTCTGGATATTTTTAATTTGTGAATAAAATCTTTTTTGCCTAGGGCGTCATTTGCTTCGCGATAATTAGCACCAATTGAACCTGCTGATCTTACACTTTGCCCTATTAATGGAAAATTAATTGTATTTTTCGGTATTACCTTGCATAATCTAATAACTCTTTTAGCAAATTCTGTAGTTCTATCTTCCAAGTCATATATAATACCCTCCTTAGCCATATATTAATTGTTTTTAATTTTTAATTTGTATCTTGTTTGTATCCTTGTGTCTTGTTTCTTGTGTCCTTTACCGTTTATACCCTTTCAATATCGTCCGCCTAGTCAACAATCCATTCTGCGCTCCCTGTAGACTAATAACCGAGGCAGTATTTCTGGCACTCATATACATTGCTTTAGCAATATCATTGTCAAAAAGTTCTAAGCCAGCCACAAAAGTTGAGCCAAAAGCATCACCAACTCCGGTCGTGTCCATTCGGCGACGCTCTTTAAGGATGTCCTGATGATAGAATTTTTTCCCGTCATAAGCGTCAGCGCCGTATTTCCCCTTGGTAATAACCACAATTTTCACACCACATTCCTGGATTGCCTTAAGTAAATTCCGGACATTATTTAGCCAGCGGTTATCCTTTTTTTTGTATTTGGGGTTAGTTATTGTAAGTTCAATCGCTTCATCCTTATTTACGGAAAGCATAGTGGTTTTTTTCAAATACTTGCCAATAACTTTAAAACCAGCGTGCAACTGAACATGCCCCGGATTCCAAGCCACCTTGGATTTAGTTTTGAATACATTTTTTAATACTTCTTGCCACTTTCCTGACAATGAAGTCATATACACCCAGCTAGCAGAATCCAAAGCTCTCAACTCTTTAGCTCCAATTGATATTTTTTTATTAGCGGCCCGGTTAGAAAAAACCACATGTTCATGCTCCTGGCCGACCAAGAGAAAGGAAAAACCGCTTACTTCATCTTTGATCCGCTGGATTAAACCAATGTCAACTTTATTTTTTTGGAAATTTTTTATTATCCTGTCACCCCGTCCATTTTCGCCAAGCGCCACTAAGGCCGCTCCTTTTAATCCCAGCTTAGCCAAACAAACAGCCGCGTTCGCGGCCCCGCCGCCAAAAGTTGAATAAGCCTGGTCAACTTGCAATTTAGCGCCGTACTCAAAAGCAAACAAGCGCTGCTGCAAAATATTATCCTTATTCTCTATGACTATGCCCTCACGGGTAAAAACCGTAATGTCTTCGGTAGAACCGCCGACAGTAATAAAATCGTATTGCATAAAAATGTATAAGTGCTTTTTACACTTTTTACTATTAATAATATAAAATGCGTTATACGCATTTATCCACGGAATTAACGCGGACTCTACGCGGATTTTACGCAGATAAACCTTAATATTAATTATACCATAGCTTAAGTACCAAAAAAAGGTGTAAAAATACACCTTTCCGCGTTAATTCCGCGTAGAGTCCGCGTAATATCCGCGGCGTCTATCGCAAATCCTGAATCCTAACATCTAACAGCTCTTTTTGCTCCGCGCTTATTAAATAAATATTATCACTATCAGCGCGCTTGGCGTAATATAGAATGTCTTCTGAATCAACTTCTTCCTCTGCGTCAACAGCCTGCGGCCCGCCGATCATAATCGTTGAGTCAATGTCCTCGCCTGTGGCTTGGATGATAATTATATCCTTATCAAAACCAGTCCCTTCAAAAGTCTGTTCCGGAATATCAGCCGCAATTAAATTAGACATACTCTCCAAAATTAAACCAATTTTTTCCTCGTCAACATCAAACTTATAGGGTAATATTCCTTGCCACTCATCTTCTTGCAATTCAGCGGTAAATTCCAAGCTCGAATGTTGGAACCTAAGCTTACTTATCTTTTCTATATCGCCTTTGAGTATTATTGGGTCATACCAATCACTCCGCACCAAGGCTGAATTTAAATTAGCTTTTATTAAATAAGTTTTTGGAGTATCGTTCTTGGTAATATAGGTGCTTGTAAAATCCACTCCGACTTTACCGACAATAAATTCATAAAGGAGCGTGTCACCCTGCCTAAGACTGATACTGGTTCCGCTTTCTCCCACTTCAAAATCGTCCTTTTTTGCCTCGTTTTCACTAGCTAATAGAACGTCCGCTTCTTTGACCGCGTTAAGAGCTAGCTCTATACCTTGGATGATATCATCGCGCACATAAAAACCCTTGGTACCGGCTATTTTCCACCTGTCCCCGTCTTTCTCTATACTAAACGCTTCACCTGATCTATTAATATCTATTCGGCTGACTTGACTAAAATCAACTGTAGCCAATATATTCTCTACTTTACCTAATTTGGCTCGCCAATCTTTAAGCGGCCCCTCGCTTACAAAAGCAATTATTATTAACGCGGCTAAAATCCCCCCCAATACTAAATTCTTCTTGTTCATATTGTCGTAACACGAATGACACGAATATCACGCGAATGACGCAAATATATTCGCGTCATTCGTGTTCATTCGCGTATTTGTGTTATATTACTTATCAATATTCTCTTTAACTATTCGAACTAGGTCCTCCTTATTCTGGATGCCTTTAAGACGCGATATTTCATTGTCGTTTTTATCCAAAAAAATAAATACCGGTAAATTTTTTACCTCATATTTTTTTATTACTTCCGGATTTAAATCCGCGTCGTAATATTCTGTTTTTAGATTGGGCATATCGGCTTCAATCTCTTCCCACATTGGGCGCATTACCAAACATTCCTTACACCATATTGCCCCGAATTTTAATACTTTCATAAATATATACACGAATTAAACGAATAGACACGAAATATACGAAATATAATTCGTTACATTAGTTTTTATTCGTTATCTTCGTGTTTAGATATCATCTACAAACCGACTTTTTCTCCTCATAAAATACCTAAGCATACCAAGGGCAATTACCAATAAGGTTAATCCAAATATATTTAAATAACGAATTGTCGCCCGTGAGCCGTCTGAGAGCTCTTTTACGGGGCGGCTAGTGACACCCTTGGAGCGGATACTGATAAGGTCTTCGTCAAAGCTTAAAGTATCAACCAAATTCTGGAACAAAGTTAAATTATCCGGATTATTACGAAGAAAGCCGTCCGTTACAAAATCAGAGTCCCCGACAACTACAATCTTTCCGTTTATTTTTTCCGCTGCTCCCTCTTCCGGATATGCGTTAGTAATAGTGCCGTTCACGACCAGCGCCAAATTATAACGCTTTTGCTCGCCTTGCGGCACTGCTGAACCATTTGGTGAAATATTAAAATTATCACTTACACGCCAGCCATCATTGGTAGTAAAGGCTAAATATTTAAAGCTATCTTCACTGATTTTAGCGGTATCAACCACAACGCTGCTAGCCCAAGGTAAAATTACATTCTCCAAATTGGAGACCGCACTCGCATCCGGATTAAATCCCGCGTTAGTGATCTTGGGCCAAAAAGGATAATCGCTGGAAAAAGTCAGGAAACCTTGGGTAAATGAAGCCACCCCGCTGCGCTTGTCCGCTATCAAATCATGATTAAGACTAATACCATATTGCTTTAATAAAGTATCCAAACCAGTGTTATTTTTTTGGGCCATTAGGCCTTGCCCGATTGACACACCGTCTTGCAGTATCAATAGGGCGCCGCCTCGAACCACGAACGCGTTTATTGCCCGCAGCTGATCACCTGAAAATTTTTCTTTGGCACCAACGATTAAAAGAGTATCAATGTCTTCGACGATACTTGGCTCTTCTTCGCTTAGAGAAACTTCCCTTACTGAGTATAATTCCCTTAGACCCTGGTCAGCCGCTTTTAAACTTTCGGTTAAACTATGCGTTCCGTGCGAACTAAGATAGCCAATAGTAGCCATCTCGTCCACGGTTACTTTTTTAATTGCGGAAGTTATTTGATATTCCAAGTCGCTGGTATCGCGTTTAACCGCCGGAATTACTTCAATATTATCGCTGTAACTAATTGCGATTCCCATATATCCATTCACCAGCTGCATCTTGTCTTTTTCATAGACTTCAAAAGTCAATTGCGGGATTCCTTTGATGGCCAGCTCCTGGGCCAAATCAACGTCATCACTTGGGTCAATAAACTCAACCTTAACCTTCCCGCCTGAGTAAGCCTCATATTCATCCAACACATCCCCTACCTCTTGTTTTAAAGACAATACCTGACTGGGCAAAGTAGAACTAAAATAGGCTTTAATGTTTACTACGTCATCCAGCTCCCGCATCGTATTCCTGGTCGCATCAGATATAGAAAAAATCTTATTCTCGGTCAAATCTAAGCGAAGGAATAATTTATATGAAAAAAAGTTTGCCACCACCAAAATTCCCAATATTAATAATATGGTAACACTTAGATCGGTTTTTTTTACTCTAGTAGTCTTTTTAGTCATGATTCTAAAAATCAAAATACAAAAATCAAAAGTTAAAATGACAAATCAAAAGTTAAAAATAAATTCAAAATGTAAAAATATAGACATTTTGATTTTTGAATTACATTTTGCATTTTGAAATTTGATTTTTGATTTTTTTTATTTCCATCCCCTAGTCTCTATCACCCGCGCGTTTAAATATAAAAATACAAAAATAAACGATAAATAATAAATTATATCCTTGGAGTCTAACACTCCTCTGGCAATATTATAAAAATGCGTCCCCAGGCCCATAAAACTCATGATTGGGACTAAAAATTGGGGCGCGCCGATCAAAACAAAATTCGCGCCAATTATAAAAGCAATAAAACTAGTTACTAAGGCTAAAATAAAAGCAATAATCTGATTTTTGGTCAAGCTGGAGATAAATAAACCCAGCGCCAAATAAGCTCCGCCCAGAAAAAGGGCGCCTAAGTAGCCGCCAATAACCGGACCCCAGTCAACATTACCAATGCTGACCAAAGAGATAGGAATGGTTATGGTAAGCAACAGGGAAATAAACAAAAAGGCCAGTCCGCCAAAAAATTTGGATAATACTATCTGCCAATCAGTCAACGGCAGGGTCAAAAGAAATTCAATTGTACCGTTCTTCTTTTCCTCGGCCCACAAACGCATAGTAATGGCCGGCGCAAGAAACAAAAATATCCAGGGCAAAAGCTCAAAGTAAGCCCGCATGCTAGCCTGGCCGATAATATAAAAATTCTTAAAAAACAGCCAATTTCCCACTATCAAAAAAACGCCGATAAAAATATAAGCAATCGGTGAATTAAAATAACCCATCAACTCTTTCTTGAAAAGTATATATATGGTTTTTAAATATTTTTTATCAATATTATTCATAACTTTTTGTCATCCTGAACGAAGCGCTAGCGGAGTGAAGGATCTCGTGACTGTACCCACGGGATTCTTCTCCCGCTTCGCGGGATCAGAATGACAGATTATTTTTAAGTATTCGTAAATTCGTACTGATTCGTAATTAGTAACTACTTTGTTAAATCCATAAACACATCTTCCAGCGAAACTGACTCACGGTATAGCTCATAAATATTCCAATTATTTTTAACTACTTTCATTGATAGATGCTCGCGGATATCAACTCCGGCTTTGGGTACGATATTAAAACCAAATATATTTTCCGCTTCTTTGTCCTTATATTCAACTGATTCAATATTTTCCATTTCTTTAAGTTTTTCCAACACTACGTCGCGCGGGCCACGCACTTTGATATAAACTATTTCCTTGCCGCCGGCCTGTTTGACCAAGTTACCAGGACTACCTTCGGCCACGATCTTGCCATTATTGATAATAATCGCCCGGTCACAAGTCGCGCTTACCTCAGAGAGGATATGGGTGGAAAAAATAATCGTCTTTTCCTTGCCGATTTTTTTGATCAAATCACGGATCTCCGCGATCTGGTTCGGGTCCAGGCCGGTGGTTGGTTCGTCCAGAATCAAAATATCCGGCTCATGCATGATCGCCTGAGCCAAACCGACCCGCTGGCGAAAACCCTTGCTAAGCTCCTCTATTGGTTTACGGATCACTTGCTTAAGCCCGCAAGAACCAACCACACTAGCCATGCGTTCTTTGATCCTGCCCTTGTCTATTCCTCTGATCTCGGCAACAAACTTTAAATATTCATAAACCCGCATATCATCATAGAGCGGGACAGTCTCTGGTAAATAACCAATTTTTTTCCTGGTCGCCATTGAATCAACCATCACATCCACGCCGTCAATTTTCACTGTACCCTTAGTGGGCGTCCAAAAACTGGTGATGATCTTCATGGTCGTGGTCTTACCGGCGCCATTTGGCCCCAGGAACCCAAGAATCTCACCCTTTTTCACAGAAAAACTAATGTCGTCCAAAACCACATTAGTGCCAAATTTTTTTGTTAGATTAGATATTTCAATCATTTTTACAAAATAAAACAATAAAACTTTTAAATACTTTATTTTTATTAAATCATAACTTACACACCTGCTTATTTAATAAGCACAAACATTGGCTAATATTATTTATTTTTGAAGCGATGGCTGCCGCGCCCTGCCGTAGCCTTGGCGTAGGAGGGTCTGAGCGTAGCGAGTTCCGTAGCGAGAAAATAAATAATATTAGCCAATGTGATCGTGGGTATTATCCAAACTTAAAAATAAAAATAAAATATTTAAAAGTGTTTTAAAAGCTTTAACATTGTAGCATTAATATTATACAAATTCAAAATAATTTTTCAAGTCTTAAAACTGTGGAAAAAACACTAATATTTTTAGCTTAATATTAGCTAACAACTAATTAAATAGGGAAAACATTAATCATCTTCCGGTAGACCCCTGCCAATATGGGATGTCCACTTACTTTTTTGTTGGATCGAAGCCTCGCCTTGTTTATAATCTTCCTTTAACCTACTAAAATAATCCAACACTAGTATTTCTAAATCATAAAAATCTTTTCTGGGGACAGTATCACAATCTTCAGCTTCGTAAACACTACCAGAATATTCACTTAACATAGCAAGCGCCACCTGCCTTGTATTTATTTCTTCTGGCTTAATGTCTGGTTTATGCAAAAACACTCTTTTAAAAATATTATATTGTGTATCCACGTCTTTATCCCAAAACTCCTCAACTACTATTTTTAATTTCTTCTTCGGCTTCATTCTTTTTTCGCTAGTGACCTTAAGTTTATTATCAGCACTAAATTCTGAATCCTCTTCCGCAAAATCAAATTTTATTTGCTCATGGGGTGATTTACTCATAGGTTTAATTCCCTTAATAGCTCTTTTTGTTTTCTACTTAAATTTCTGGGGGTTTTAATGTTAATTGTTACCAAGTGGTCACCCTTACCACTTCCTTGAAGGCGTTCTATTCCTTTGTTTCTTAGCTTATAAACCGTTCCTGACTCAGCGCCAGCCGGTATTTTTAGCTTAACCGATCCATACACTGTCTCTATATCTATTTTATCACCCAGGGCCGCCTGGGTAAAGCTTATATTGGTTTCTGATATAACGTCAAAACCATCACGTTTAAATTTTAAACTTGATGTCACTTGTACTTTGAGATAGAGATCGCCAGCAGACGCACCCCTTTCCCCAGCCTCGCCTTGGCCGGAGAGACGGATAGTTTCGTTATTATCAATTCCGGCCGGGATTTTTATTTTCAAACTTACGCGGTCCATGACCGTGCCTTTGCCAGAACACTTGGTACATAGTTTGGAATAAGTCTTGCCTTCGCCGCGACAAGCCTCGCAAGTTGCATTAACCTGCATATTACCAAGAATTGTCCGCTGGACACGAGTGATGTGGCCGGTGCCCTTACAGGTCTTACATGTTTCTATTTTGGTTCCCGGCTCAGCTAAATTACCATTACAACGGCCGCAAACAACTTGTTTGTTTATTATCACTTCTTTCTCAACTCCAAATACCGCTTCCATAAAACTTATGTTGATGAGCATCTGCAGATCCCGGCCGCGGGTATTGCGGCCGCGTCTGCCATTGCCCCAGCTAAACATATCGCCAATACCGCCGAAAATATCACCCAAATCATCCATGTTGACGTTGAAACCATTGGCGGCTCCGGAAAAATCCCTAAAACCGTCAAATCCAGCGTAGCCGCCCGCGCCTTGCATATTCTCAAAGCTTGAACCAAACTGATCATATTGGCCGCGTTTTTTAGGGTCGCCAAGAACCTGGTAGGCCTCATTTATTTCTTTAAACTTGGCCTCATTACCATTGGCTTTATCCGGGTGGCATTCATGCGCTTTTTTCCGAAAGGCTTTCTTAATCTCATCCTGGCTCGCGCCTTTTTCCACCCCGAGTGTTTTATAATAATCTTTTCCCATAATTTATCTACCTCTCCCCCGCTCGCTATCGCTCG
>JAGLNE010000032.1 GCA_023139655.1 Candidatus Parcubacteria bacterium | reverse complement strand
CCTCCAAAATTATAAAAAAACTAAGCAGAGATTATTCTAAAATTAGTACAGTTGTTCTTACCAATCTAAAGCTCTTGGGGCATAGTGAGATTATGGGTTTTCACGCAGACGAACACGTGGTGCATAATAAAAACGCTAAAAAACAATTGCCTGAAGGATTTCTAATTTATGGTGATATAGTAAATGGTCAAAGCATTTTAGCTGATATAAAAGTATTATTTGAAAAGAAATAATAATGAGTTTTGGATTTTAGGCATTCACCCCTAACCCCTCTACCAAAAATCCAAAACGGAAAAGAAATTTGAAAATTTTTTAAAACAATTCCGACTGCTGTCGGAAAAAAGAAAAAAAATACATCAGCTAACAGCGTATATCTGGTTACGGCTTTTATACAAAAGCCTCCACCCAAATTCCACTTCCGTATTATGATAGCTCGTTGCCACTCGCAATTTTATCACAATACTCCGTGGAACTTCAGATGATACGCATATGTTGTACGAAATAAATTTTTTATCTTAGTGGAGATTTTAATATTTAGTGTTTTGAACACGACGAAAATTAAATTTTTTTATTTATTTAAAAGGGGGAATAACATATTTTCTCCGCTTCGCTACAAAAATAATTTTAAAAATATATGGAAAATCCATGGTTAAAGCTTAATACGGAAAAATGCCCATATATTTTAGATTCAGATAAAGAAATAATAGATAAATTCAATAGTAGGAGGACTAATGAGGATTACAAAATTAGACTAGACAATCTGCCCACACCATACGCGGGAAATTTTAATAAAGCAAAAATTTTATTACTACAATTAAACCCTGGCTCTGAAATTCTACCTGGATTAGAACCAACTGAAAATCATGAATTTTTAGTTTACAAAAATTTAAAATATGTTCTTGCTAAAAGTCTGAAACATGAAGATATGGAATTTCCTTTTTACTGGCTAAATCCGAAATTTATGTTAACAGGAGGCTTTAAATATTGGACGAGAATATTTTCTAGTGTAATTAAAAACAAAATTGATTATAAAAAAATAGCAAATAGAGTTTGTTGTGTGCAATACTTTCCATATCATTCAAAGGGATATCAACACATTAATAAAATTTTGGATTCCCAAAAATATAGCTTCAATCTCGTGGAAGAATTTATTAAAAAACCAAATAAGATGATAATAATAATGAAAAGCCCGCAGAGATGGCTTGATGTTATTCCTAAATTAAATAAACTTAAACTAGTACAGCTTAACGCCAATCGCAATCCGGTTTTAACTATAAATAATTTTAAAAGGCAAGAAGATTTTAATCAATTTATAGAATATCTTGAAATATAATATAATAAAAAATTTTAACTCAAAAAATTCACCCCTAACCCCTCTTTTTTAAATCAAAATAAAAAATCAAATTTTCTTTTCTTATAAAAAAGATTAAGAACAATTAAAACGAGATAAAAAATTTACTCTGCGGATTTGTTTTTTAAGGTCTTTTGGGAAATACATATTTTAATCTAGATTATAATATAGATTAAAACTTACATCATATAGCACATTGTCAGACCACACTTTTAAAAAATTAAT
Source organism: Candidatus Parcubacteria bacterium (assembly GCA_023139655.1). Taxonomy (GTDB): domain Bacteria; phylum Patescibacteriota; class Patescibacteriia; order Patescibacteriales; family UBA12075; genus JAGLNE01. The sequence continues at coordinate 5,193 of JAGLNE010000032.1, read as the reverse complement.
TTATTCTATAACCTCATGAAATTTTATCTATCCTCTTACCAAATAGGTGATGAAGTTGATAAGCTTAAAGATTTAATTCCTAAAAACAACCGCAAAACCGCATACATTTCTAATGCGCTCGATTTTTCAGACGATTTAGAAAGACGTAAAAAGAGTGAGCAGTTTGATATTGGTCAACTCACAAAGGCCGGTATGGAAGTTAAGCAATTTGATTTACGCAATTATTTCAACCAGTCCGACATACTCAATAATGACATTTCAAAATATGGAGTTATTTGGATTAGAGGAGGAAATGTTTTTGTGCTTCGACAAGCAATGAGAATAAGTGGTTTTGATAATGTTCTAAAAAATTTCGCGAAAAATAAAAAAGATATTTTGTATGGCGGTTATAGCGCGGGCGTTTGTATTCTTGCCCCAACCCTTAAAGGGCTTGAATTGGTTGATGATATAAATCAGCGGCCATACAAAGAACAGTCTGATATAATCTGGGAAGGATTAAATCTTATCAACTATACCATAATTCCACACTACAAATCGGACCATCCTGAGTCAGAAGCAGTTAACAAGGTTGTTGATTATTACAAAAGCCACAATATCCCGTTCAAGGCCATCAGTGACGGAGACGTCATAGTGATTGAATAGATAATATCGTTCTTAACAATAAAATTAGTATTAAAATATATTTATCCTATAACTTTATGAATAAAAAAATATACTACATTATTTTTTTAGTAATATTATTAACAATCGCTTTTTATGTTGTTTATATTTTAAATAAACCAATTGACCCTAGGCCGGGGCAGGAGGAAACTAAAACAACCGAAAGTGAGTTGAAAAATAACAATTTAATCTTTCAAGATATAGAGTCCCTGGGAATTAAAATTAACGTTCCGGATACTTACACAATTTCTAAAAATATAAATGAACCAAACCGTCGAGGGTCTATTGTTTCGTATGATTTTGAAACAACTCAAAAAACCCTACCTTATCTTAATGAAATTCAATTCTTCAACAAAAACTCTATTGAAGAATTTATAAAAAACTGTGAAGACGATGTTTGTTTTTTTGGTGACTACCCTAATGTTGAGAGATACAACGGCCAACAAGACGCGTTCGCACAGCTGGAAAACTATAATCAATATTCTATAGAAAAAATTGGAAACCATTACTTTTTTACATCTAACCATGATTGTCAGGGAGATACTTGTGTAATCAGAGAATATACTACTTTTCTTGAAGACATCAAAATTGATATCTGGATAATTATAAACGACAATTCGCAAACCGCTCAAAGTAATGAAATAATAAAAAATATTGTTATAAAAAAATAAATATTTTTAGGAAGCTAGTTTAATCTTTTAAAACAAGGAGGGTGTGATGACCGCTAAAAATTTGGAAAGCTTTTTTAACGAAGCTATTGCAGAAATTGACGGTGTAAAACCTGAGGATGTAACAGTGGAATATATCCGCAAGCAACGGGAAAAATTAATTTATCCCACAACACGTTTTGATGCACCGTTTGGTTTGGTTAGTTTTACCGGTGAAGAATGGGAAAAAATTGAACAGCTTACGGATGAGCTTCTAGCTTTGTTTTAGCTCTTTATTAATCAGGGAAAATCGTTCATTGATTTTCCCGTTTCCTAAAAATATTTATTTCACAACTGGAGACCTAATTATTCTTAACAATAAAATACTTTTAGAAGGGGCTAAGTAAGGAGGTGGTATAATTGGCAAAAAGAAACAAACCAAAATTCAGAAAAAAACAGCTTAATTTATTGGCGATCCAGTCAAGTACCAATAAATATATACGCAGACAAATGCCAAAACCAATTGAACTAAACACAGCCGACAACCCACAAAAGCGAGTATATCGCAAAAGGGCTCTTTTTATAAGCCGTTAGGCAAAGGCGAGCATTAAAAAACTCGCCCCTTCTAAAAGTATTTTATTATAACGCCACATTAATAATTTTCAAAAAACCATGAACATAATTAATGAAGTAAAAAATTTTGTTAAGGCCGAATGCAAAAAACCAGGCAGTAAATACGGCTATGAACCGTTTCCTTTTCATCTTGTCCCAATGGTTAATTATGCCAAGGCGCTGGCAAAAGAATTAAAAGCGGATGAGGAAATAGTTGAACTCGCGGCCTGGCTGCACGATATTGGCTCAATAATTCACGGCCGTGAAAATCATCATGTTACCGGGGCAACTATTGCCGAGAAAAAACTAAAAAAGCTTGGCTATCCAAGCGAGAGAATAGACCAAGTTAAAAAATGTATCTTAAACCACCGTGGTTCAGGAAAAAGCAAAAGAAATACTATTGAAGAGCAAATCATATCGGATGCTGACGCTTTGAGTAATTTTGATAATGTTCCCGGCATTTTCAAGGCGGCCTTTATTTATGAGAACAAAGATCAGGGCCAAGCCAAAGACGCGGTTAGAGAAAAACTAGAAAGAAAATGGCAGCAACTGCACTTTGAGAGCTCAAAAAAACTTATCAAAGAAAGATACAAGGCCGTTCAGATTCTTTTTAAATAAAAAAATAAGGCCTGGCGTAAAGCTTGTGCCAGACCTTAAAAAAAATTATCTCTCATTTCGGGTCGCCCGAGAGACTTGAACTAAACGCCCTATTCTAGTCTGGAAACCTGAGAAAAATCTGCATAAGTTGACTGCTGGTTACTACGATTGGTAACAATCATTTTGAGTTCCCTCCTAATAAGTGGGGTTTTCGTAATTTGCTGCTCAAGCCTTAATGCTAAACAGCACCCTTGTCTGATATTTACTTTAACAAACAATTTATATTTTGTAAAATTGTTAATATTTTTAAAAACAAGCTCTTATATCCAGGGCATAACTAGACAAAACACTGTAATCTGATAAAATAAAACCATAATAAATTTGGGAAAGACAAAGATTAGAGGGGCGGTATCGCCTTAAAAACACGTGCGACGTAAACACGGAGGGAGCCTTCCGAGGGCAATTAAACAAAGCAGAAAGCAAAGGCCGGACAGAGCGTATCCAGAGTTAGCTCTAATCTATTTTCCCAAACGAAACGGGACATGCAAAAAAACATTTGCATGCCCCGTTTCACCCATTTTTAAAAACACTTTTTATTTTATAAACCTTACCTCACCCCCAACCCCTCTCCTTCTAAAGGAGAAGGGGGGAAGGAAAAAGGGACGAGCTAACTAAATTAATAACTATCAAATAGCTATTCGCATGTGCCCCATTTTTATCCGCCGAAGCTTTAGCGTAGGCAGGCGTAACGGGGCTTTGCCGAAGGCAAATAACTTATGTTTAAAGATCTAAAAAAAGACACTGATGCCAAGCAAGCCGAAACCGTTATTGGCGCTTCGGTTAAAGTAAAGGGCAACTTCCATGGCGATGGCGACATCATCATCAAGGGAGAGGTAGAGGGCAATGTTAAAACCAAAAACTTTCTTCTGGTTGATAAATCAGCTAAAGTCTCGGCTGACGTGAGTGCTAAAGACGCGTGTATTGGCGGTAAAATTTCCGGCAACATCAAGGTGAGCGACTATTTGGAAATAAAATCCAGCGCCCGCATAAGCGGCGATATTCACGCCAAAGAACTCTCGATTGAAAAAGGTGCGATTTTAAACGGCCAGTGTCATATGGGCGACAACCAACGTAAAGAGTCCGAGCATAAAAACCCCTAAAGCTAAAAACTCAAACTACAAGCACCAAATTCCAAATAAATTCCAAATTCCAATGACTAAAAATTCAAACTGTTTTGAATTTGATGCTTGTAATTTATTTGCGCCCAAGGGGCATTATATTGTTTGAATTTTGTACCCAAAGGGCATTATATAATTTGGGATTTTAATATTATGCACGTTTATATTTACGACACTTTTGTTTCCGACAAAAAGCACATGAACAAGGTTTCCCGGGTTGAAACCCGTATTACCGACCTAGGGCTAAACGGCAAAATCGTCCGGCTGGGATTGATTAGTTCAGTGAGCAACGCGATTGAGAATGAGATTAAAAAAGGCGCCAAAACCATTATCGCCGTGGGTGACAAACAAATACTTAGCCAAGCTGTTAATGCCATGGCCCAGTTGCTGGCGCACGAAACAATCGGACAAAGCGTACCGCTTGGATTTATCCCGATCGGAAAAAAGGATATACTAACCGCTGACTTTTTGGGAGTAGGCAGCGCTGAACTGGCCTGTGATATTCTTTCACAACGCCGAATTGAGATACTTGACCTGGGGCAAGCGAACAACAGCTACTTTTTATTCTCCGCGGTTATCCCAACTGAATATACAACGATAGAAATAGATGAAAATTATACGATCGAAATAAAAGAACCCGGGGAAATCGGTGTAATTAACCTGCCACTTGGCTTTAATCTGCCCCAGACCGCCCAAACCGACCCGGCTGACGGTTCGCTTGAACTGGTTGTAAAGACTGCGCAAGGTAAAAAATATTTGCCTGGCAAACAAGGCTCAAGCAACCAAGGTGTTTTTGCTTTTAATAAATTACGAATTATCAACAAAAAATACCCCGTCCTTTTGGATGGAGTAAAAAAATTAACTTCCCCGGTTGATATTCACCTTGCCCCCATGAAAATCAGCCTAATCATTGGTAAAAACCGAAAATTTTAATATCCTAACAATTAAGTATCTCGCATAAAAACCTTCAATTAATGAAGGTTTTTTTAGTATTCGTAAATTTGTATGTAATTCGTAATTAGTAACAACATTATTTTTTTACAATCTCGCCTTCAATTACTGGCTTCTTTTTTTCATCCTTATTAAACAACCAGGCCTGTTGTGCGCCGGTCAACACGGTCGTAACCAGCCAATAAAGGGCTAAACCACCGGGGAATTGGATGCCGATCACTACGGTTAAAAGCGGCATAAAATAAAGCATTTGCTTATTCATGATCGCGGCCATGTTCTCGTCTTTGGCGCCCGGGCTTTTAATCGGCGGCTTTTTAGCCATCATCATTTTGGTTTGCCAAAACTGGGCCGCTCCGGCCATTACGGCCATGGGGATATTTCTTACTGAAAGATCAATAAAACCAAGCGATATATAATTAATCGCTTCCGGCCGGGTAATAAACGGGTAAACTAAATCCAGGGTACCATTATCAAAACCGTCACGGAACACACGGAACACAGCAAACAAAAAGGGGAGTTGCACAATAAGCGGCAAGCAGGAAGAAAAA
>JAGLNE010000031.1 GCA_023139655.1 Candidatus Parcubacteria bacterium | reverse complement strand
TAGGATTTACGCGTTTGCTGAAAAAAATTTCTAATCACTCTGTCATTGCGAGAAGCGAAGCTTCGTGGCAATCTCGTGATATAAGCGTCTTTCACGGGATTGCCACGGCCTTCGGCCTCGCAATGACAGCAAGCGCGTAAGTCATGTAATAATAAAAGTATGGGCAACAAAAAAGAAACAATTTTAATAGTTGAAGATGAGCAGTTGCTTTTGGATGTTTTATCCAGAAGAATGGAAAAAGAAAATTATAACGTTTTAACGGCGGTTGACGGTGAAGACGGGATAAATAAAATTATCAAAGATAAGCCGGACATGGTTTTGCTGGACATGGTTTTGCCCAAGCTTGACGGCTATGATGTTTTGCAAGAAATAAAAGAAAAAGGCCTTGATATTCCGGTTATCATTGTTTCAAATTCCGGCCAGCCGGTTGATATTAAGAAATGTTTTGAATTAGGGGCGCTTGATTATCTTATCAAGACAGAGTTTGAGCCGGAAGAAGTAGTGGAAAAAGTAAATTATTATTTTTTGGTTAAGAAGAGCAAGCTTTGCGATAAGCCGGGCGTTAAAAAAATAATGCTTATAGAAGACGATAAGTTTTTGCGTGATTTATGCGTTAAAAATCTGATACAGGAAGGGTTTTGCGTGGAAGTCGCGCTTGAAGGCGCGGAGGGTTTTCGCAAAATAGAGACAAAGAAGCCGGATTTGGTTTTATTGGATGTTGTTATGCCCGGCATGAACGGATTTGCGGTTTTGGAAAAAATACGGGCGCACAAGGACGGGGCAGTGGCTAAAACCCCGGTTATTATGCTGTCAAATCTGGGCCAGGATTCTGATGTTGAGAAAGCCAAGAAATTGGGGGCCAGCGATTATATGGTAAAAGCCAATTTTAGTACTGACGATATCGTGGAAAAGATAAGGGACCATCTGGGAAAGTAATAATATTGAGATACAATAAAAAAGGCCATAACGAGTACGTTATGGCCTTTTGGCTGAAAGAAACGAATATGGTATAATATAAATAACTAATATTAATATTATGAAGGGGAGCCGATCACTACTCAAAAAGATATTATTGATAGATATTGTTATTGTTGTCTATGTTATTTTGACCAGTTCAATTATTGATTACCGCTCAGAAGCGAAAGTAACCGATATATTTATTGATTCGGTCATTGAGTGGAGCGAAAAACAGCATGGAGAGACCAGACAGGTGATTGAGCGGGAAACCAGATTAAGCGTGGAGCCGGACGAAGAGCTATTTTCAAGATTAAAAGGGAAAATCCTTTTGCAGGTGGAATCCGCCGGCGAAGCTTGGTGGCTGAATCCGGATGATAAAAAGCGGTATTTCCTGGGGCGCCCAAGTGATACCTGGCGGATGATACAAAGCCAGGGAATAAAAATCGTTGGTGATGAGTTAATCCAGTATCTATACTTTGATAAATCTTTCCCCAGTGTCATGGCCGGCAGATTTATAATAAATGAAGATGATATAACGGATGTTTATTATGTATCACCGGAAAATTTGCGTGGGATCAAGCTGAAAGCCGCCGAGGAGGCCTGGCAGGCAATAAAAGAACAAGGCTTGGGCATTAGCAATGAAGATATTCGTAAATTAAAAGTTGCAGAAATATATGACAAATAAAAAAAGCCATAAAAGAAATTATAGCGTTAAAAGGGTGGGCGGGCATTTGCATAAAGTGATCCCGATCGCCGATGAGGCCGGCAAGGTTCTTCATTACGCGATCAAGCCCTTGATGGTAGAACTGCGCGCGCGCGATCTGATGCAGATAGTCGTCGGCTCGGTCCTTTTGGCCATTCCGGTCGGGTTTACCGAAGAGGTCTGGCGTCTGGGGCAAGAGCTGACAAACGCGAGCATTATTTGGTTCGCGTTATTCTCAATAAGTTTTATCGCGGTTTTTGTGTATTCAAATTTATACCACAATCATTTGAAAGGCTATGAATTTGAGTATATTAAGCGGGTTTTGGCCGTCTATATTATATCGCTAACCGTGGTGGGCATTTTTATGACCCTGATCGGTAAGTGTCCCTGGGGGATTGACACGGCCCTTGCCATCAAGCGAATTATTATCGTGGCTTTTCCGGCATCAATGAGCGCGACGCTTAGTGATATGGTTAAGTAGCTACCTCACCCCGCCTACGCCAAGGCTACGGCGGACAAGCCTGTCCCTCTCCTTCGAAAGGAGAGGGGACTATGAAATACGTTTTGTCATTCTGAATCCCGATTCATCGGGATGAAGAATCCCGTGGATATAGTGACGGGATCCTTCGTCGTTTCGCTCCTCAGGATGACACAAGACAATATTATTTTAATCTGATTTTTTTGGAATAATTTGGGTGGTCGTGGTATTTGTCTGAAAGGTCGTTGATTAAGAAGCGCTGACGCGCTTTTTTTAATGCCAGGTCAGTATTGATTAGATCATATTTATAAAGATAACGGTCAATATAGGCCGGGAACAGGACTTGCCAGCTGATCGGTAATCTAGTTTTGAGGGCGGCGTTAAAATGTTTGATTAGATTGTTTGAGCAAGTATTTTTGAAAGTGTGGTAGAACTCCGGCCGGTCTTTAAGCTTATTAATTTGTTTGAGCATATCCAGGAAAAGATCCTGGATTTTTTGTTTTTTAGCCTTAATGGGGAAGACAAAGACTTTATCCCGGTGGTGCGCGGTGCGGAGTTTAAGAATATCGGCTTCATCAGCCACGATATATATTAGCTCAAAATAATTTAGTAGCCCTAAGATAGAGGAATATTCTTTCTTTTTGGTGCGTCTAGCCTCAATTGAAACACAGACATGTTGGCCATCTGCAAAACCAAAGCTTAAAAAGGTATGGGCCGCTAAGGGATATTGGTGAAATGGCTGATAAACAAAATCAAGCGTTTTAATGCAACTTAGGTCAAAAACGCGGTTATAATAAGAAACATCAAAATCTTTTTTATTTCGATATGTGCAGTGCCGGATATTATAAATTTTTATTTGTTTATTGGTAATATTAGCCCAGGCTAATTTTGTCTGGTCTAAGCGCCAATTTTTTGTATTACTAGGCTTAATAAAATAACGCCAGGCAATAAAGGCAAGTAAAAGTATCAAGATAATGTAGAAATAAGCCATAAAATTAGATTATATATTTATTATTATAGCAAAAATATAATAAATTAATAAATAGTAAATAATAAAAATTTTTAGCCAATATTAAATAATAATATTTTATTAATTTATTAATTTATTATTTTATTATTTCAAACATTGACAAAAACTGATATTTATGATAATTTTATTAATTAATTTTAAATAAAATAAATTATCATTTATGTCTAATAACTTCTATTCTGTTGATTTTTTAAACATTAATAAAAGCAAAAAGCTATACGCCTGGGTTCATGGCCTTATTCTGGGTGTTTTTATTTTAAACACAACCATGGCCGGGGTATTTATGATCGCCCCTCCGTCTTTGGCCTGTCTGCCCCCATATGAACAAGAATGCAAGAGTTTTGGTTACGATTTTGCAGTTGCTAAATGGGAATGGGACGGAGAAAGTACGGAGTATTATAAATCAGGATATGACATTTCTGTGGTGAAAATTGGCGTTGACGCTAGCTGGACAGCCAATCAGGATGTGGCCGGAGTCGTCAAGAAGTCCGGACAGGTTTCAAGCGACCATAACGGTGGTCTTAATGGCGAGATTGAGGGTGATATCAGTCATTTGACTTTTTGCGGCAATGAAGAAGATCCGGAATGTATTTTAGAACTTATTAAAACTGATAACCCTGATCCGGTCGCTCCGGGCGGGGATTTAACTTATACTTTAACTTTAACAAATATAGGCACAGCTGTTTGCACTGGAAGTGGTGTAAGGTTAGAAGAGCATTATGACGATATTACAACCTTTCTAAGTTCAGATCCGGATCCTGAAGTCGGATATGATAATTTGTGGGTTTACAACGTGCTTCAACCCGGCGAATCGGTAGTAGTGGAAATTTTAACCACAGTTTCAACTGAGGCCGAATGTGCATCAGAAATAATTAATGAAGCCTGTACTTGGGCAGAGCAATTCGGTAGCGTGAACGATCCAGACAATTGGGTATGCACGGAAGAAAGAACAACTGTAGAATGCCCGTCAAACCCGGGAGCGATTTCCGGGTATAAGTGGAAAGATTTAAGTCGGGAAGGCAACTGGGATGATGGCGAGCCGATTATAAAGGACTGGGTGATTTATATTGATGAAAATGATAATGATGAACTTGATAAAGATCAATATGGACCGATTGAGCCATATTCTATGACAAATCAGGACGGTTATTATACATTTCAAAATTTAGTCCCTGGAACATATAAGGTTTGCGAGGAAATGCAGGCTGGCTGGGATAATTCCACTCTGCTTTGCTCCGAGATAATTGTAGGCGAGGGTCAGGATGTTCGGCATGATTTCGGCAACTACGAAATGACTTATTGCGGCGACGGTATCCGGCAAGAGCCTAATGACATGCTTACGGGCGGACCGTATGATGATGGCTACGAGGCTTGTGATATTGATGATAATACTCCGGCTGGATATGTCTGTACCTCAGAATGTACTCTTGAAGAGATTCCACCGGGGTTGGGCTGGTTAACTGTTTGTAAATATGAAGACGCTGATGGGCTGGATTCTACTACCGGCGACCGAACTTTGATTACAGACACTGCTTGGACTTTTACTGTTGGCCTTGTTTCCCGGGATACAGTGAATGGCTGTACAGATTTTATTGGCTTAGAGGCCGGTGATTATACTATAACGGAAACACAGCAAACAGATTGGACTCCGGTAGATCCGGCTAGCGGAGAGTTAACGGTTAGTTTGGGCGTTGAGGAGCATAAAACTGTTAATTTTGCTAACTATAAAGAAGAAGCAACAAGTACTTTAATCGTTAAAAAGATAGTTGATGGCGGTGAGGCAATTCCTGCCAACTGGACCATGCATATTAATGATGATCTTTACGAATTTCCAGGATCAGAATCCGGCACTGCCACAGAGGTGGATGCTGGTATGTACCAAGTAACAGAAACTGGCACCCCGGATAATTATTTACTTACTTATAGCGAAAATTGTCCGGACGGGAATATAGATGTAGCGGCTGGAGAAACAGCAACTTGTATTTTGACCAACACTTATCATATTCCACCGCCTCAGATCGGGCATTTAATTGTCTATAAATACGTGGTTGGCGGTGAGGCTACTTCCAGTGATTGGACTATGCATGTCGGCGACAGCGTACAGTTCCCTGGCACTGCTGCTGGCGAAGATCGGGGTTATGACCCGGGTACTTACGCGATTCACGAGTCAGGCGGGCCGGCTAATTATATACTGACATTTGATGGCGATTGTAATGCTACTGGTTCAGTAGAGGTAATCGCTGGTGAAACTAAAGAATGTTTTTTAACCAATACTTATGATCCTCCTCCCGCGCCATATTGCGGGGACGGACATCTTGACCCGGGTGAGCAATGCGATGACGGTAATAATGTTTCCGGTGATGGCTGCTCAGCTACCTGCACCACTGAAGGTGGAGGCGGCGGCGGCGGCGGATATATTTATCTCCAAATTTTGGACCTGGAAGCTCATTGTCTTACCGCGGATAGCGCGATAGTTAATTGGCGCACCAATAAAACCGCTACCAGCTGGGTAGTTTATGGTATTGATTCTGATGATATCAGCGACGCTACCAGCACTGAAGTAACAAGCGCCTCTACCAATCATTCTGTAATTATAGACGGCTTAACCCCGGAAGTTGATTATTCTTTTGAAGCGGTTTCGCGTCAAGGATCCAGAGAAGTTAAAAAAACAGTTACTTATAATACTAATGCTTGTGTAATAACTGAAGGCGAAGAAGGCGAGCCAATATTAACTATTGTTAAGTCAATTGACAAGGAATTTGTTAATCCCGGTGATACTGGCCTTGAATATACGGTTATAGTTACAAACATTGGCAATTTAACTTCTTTTGACACGGTTTTAGTGGATGCTTTGCCAACCGGCTTAACATTTGCGGATAATGGCGAAAATACCAAAACTTGGGAACTGGGCGATATGGCTCCGAACGAAAGCAAAGAGATCACATATCTTGTTAATGTGTCTGTGGATGCCGCGCCCATGGCTTATATTAATACAGCTAAAGTCAGTTCATCCAATCATGAGGAAATAAGTGATATAGCAGACGTGGATATACGAATAGTAGAGGTTTTGGCAATAACCGGTTTTGATTTAAGCGAGCTTATTTCATTGGTTATGGTGATCACTATGCTGTTTGGAATGGGTTGGTTTGTAAGACAGGGGCTTAGAGAAGAAAAGAATTAAGTGTGATTAATTAATAGAATAGTTTAAATATGAGAATCCCGAGAAATCGGGGTTCTTTTTTATAGTAATTGTCATCTTGGTCAAGTCCCGAGGCGGGGTGGGGCCAAGGTGGATAATCGGTAATCGTAAATAAATTAAATTCAATATGACACTGAGTGTCCCGCGGACACTTAGTGTCTTTTGTTTTAGCTCTTGACACCCCCTAGGGGTGTATGATATACTCTTAATGTATGAAAAACAATATACAGCTAATAAACAATTTAATTGGCCAGCTTGAGGGAATTAAGCGAATGATCAATGAGGATAAAGAATGTTTGGCGGTTTTAACGCAGATAAAGGCGGTTAAAGCCGGTTTGAATAACGTAATGGATAAGTATATAATGGAGAATATGGACGCATGTATGAAGAAATCCGGCAGTTCTAAGGACTTTGTTAAATTGAAAAAGCTTATTTCGGAAATAACAAAAAAATAATTTATTAATAACAAAAATATTTTTATGGCTAAAGAATTTACTGATGACAATTTCCAAGCTGATGTAATTGAAGCCAGCGAAACCAAGCCGGTTTTGGTGGATTTTTTTGCTGCCTGGTGCGGTCCATGCAAAATGCAGGGCCCGATCGTTGACGAGGTATTAAAAGAAATTGGCGATAAGGCAGTAGTTGGTAAGCTGGACACGGAAGCGGCTCCGCAAACTGCCGGGAAATACGGTGTTATGAGCATCCCGACTTTGATTATTTTTCGCAACGGCGAGCCGGTTGAAACCCTGGTTGGTATGCAGCCCAAAGAAGGCTTGATCGCGGCGCTTGAAAAACATGCATAATTAGGACATAAAACCATCGGGCTTAGCTCGGTGGTTTTTTGGTTTTATTAATATACGGTCAAATATGGCTTTTTAGGCGAATTTATACTATAATTGTATATGTAATTAAGGGGTTTGTGGAAAACTATATATTCCCACGAATCAACGAATCCACTACGAATTTACGAATACTGTAGATATGGTTTATATCAAATTTGTAAATTTGTAAAAAGATTCGTTGATTCGTGGGAATAAAATATTAGATATAAGTATTAATACATTAATTCTAACAAAAAATTATGGCAAAAATGACCAAAATGCAGCAGCTAAATGCTTTGGCCGAAAAAACCGGTTTAAGCAAAAAAGATGTTGGCGCTGTCTTGGATGAGTTAGCTACAATGGCTTACTCTGAAGTTAAAAAAACCGGTGAATTTGTTGTTCCTGGTTTTGGTAAATTGGTAAAAGCTCACCGCAAAGCGCGTATGGGCCGCAACCCGGCAACCGGTGAAGCAATTCAAATTAAAGCTAAAACCGTTGTTAAATTTCGTTTGGCAAAAGCAGCTAAAGACGCAGTATTGTAATATTTGAGTAGTCAAATAAAAAAGCACCCTCAAGTTAACTCATTGAGGGTGTTTTCTTTCTTTTTTTATTAATTTGAAAGATTGGGTGGGTTAGTCTGTGGGTAGAAATAGAGTAGAAATACCACTATGACTGCTATACATGACAACATGCAAATACCCGCACTAACGGTAGCCAAATTTAAGTATAGGAATTTTGTGTAAGAAATAGATATTTTTTTATCAGAGGGTAGGTATTTCTTCCTCAGTACATCCCACGGTCTTGAAAGAAGTGCAAATATAAAAAAGAGCGATGCAAAAATAAGACCAAACGAATAGAAAGCGATAAACATATACTCTACATCTTTCATGGTTTTCCTCCCTTTTTGTTTTATAGGATTTTATTCACAGTCGTTGGCAGGTGCTAGTTATTCCCTCCATTTAATAATATATTGTCCTACGCCATACTCACGCAGTTTATTGCTTAGTTTTTTGCTTTTATGCAAATATCTAAAGATAGATATAAAGTCAACAAAATAGCGGTTACCGGTTATTTTATAGCGTATTTTCTTAGCCTGGATGGCTCGTCTAATGGTTTTACTGTTTACTCCGCCTAATTGGGCAGCCATAGAAATACTTATCCACAGGGGGTTTTTTACCTGTTTAGTAAGCACAGTAGCAGGTGTTTCTTTTTTTTCTGTCTTTTTCTTATATTTTTTTCTTTTTTTAGGCAAAGAAGAAATTTTGTCAGGATAATCAATTTTAGGAATTTTATCTATCATTTATGATGTTAAGTCTACAATACTGTATACTTAACTATAGATTTTATTTAATATTAAAATAATTTTATATTTAAGTCTACAGTACTGTATACTATAACCACGAATATATTACCTATAACACTTATTTTTTTAGTATAAGTCAAGCGTTATTTTGGTTTTAAATCATAAAATATTATTTAAGTCTATGAGTTTATGGACTTTGGTTGTTATATTTTTACATACATTCATGTTTTGTGCAAGGGTAAAAAACAACTGTCATCCTGAGGAGCGAAGCGACGAAGGATCTCGTGACTTTATCAACCCAGGTAGAAACTACATTCACACGGGGCACAGCGGGATTCTTCACTCCCTACGGGAGCTCAGAATGACACGTGCTGTTACCACGGGATTCTTCGCCTTTGGCTCAGAATGACATAAGCGTTTAAAATCATTGCCAAATAAGACCTAATATGTTATGGTTTTTAGTAATACACATTCCGGTGTATTTTTAATTTAATTTATTTTAGACACTCTTATATCTAGGAATCCCGCAAATTTTACCTAATATTTGAGCAATGTTTTCCCTAATAGGCTCTTACTTGAGTCTTATTTTTGTGTTGAAATCCCCTTGTTTTTTATTATAAAATTTACTGTAACAATTGTTACATTTATTCGTATTATTAATCAAAGCCAGCAATGCCCCAAGACATAAAAGAAAAACAGATATTTTCTAGATTAAAGAAGAGAGACAAAGAGGCTTTCACCCAGGCCTATGATGCTTATCTGGACAGCATTTACCGCTTTATTTATTTTAAAGTCGGTAGTCAGGAAGTTGCTGAAGATATTACTTCGCAGGTATTTTTAAAAACCTGGGACTATATCCAGAACAATAATTTGCGTGATTATAAGACCTTAAAAGCACTTTTATATAAAGTCGCCCGCAACACGGTAATTGACCATTATCGGAAAGAGAGCCGCAAAGCAGAAAGCAGTCTAGATACGGCAGTTGGCGACATTAAAGATGTTAATATCGCGGATCCAGGGCAAGATATTCTTACCAAGATATCAACCAAAGCTGATTATGAGATAGTTGTTCTCCGGATGCGCGATTTAAAAGACGAGTATCGGGAGGCAATTGTCCTGCGCTATATTAATGAGCTGAACATCAAGGAGATCGCCGTGGTACTTGATAAGTCCCGGGGCAATGTCCGGGTCCTTATTTACCGGGCCTTGCAGGCGCTTAAGGAGTTGGTGGAGGATGAAAAGTAGACTGTCATCCTGAGCCCGCGTAGCGGG
>JAGLNE010000030.1 GCA_023139655.1 Candidatus Parcubacteria bacterium | reverse complement strand
AGAACAGCTAACTTTATAAACTTTATAACTTTATACTTTTAACTAAATTTATGGCAGTACGCATTGCTGGAGTTACAATTCCTAATGAAAAACGAGTTGAGATCGCCTTGACTTATATTTTTGGCATTGGCAAAGTAACGTCAGGGATTGTTTTAAAATCAGCCAAAGTTGATTTGAATACCAGAGTTAAAGATTTAAAGGAAGATGATGTAAATAAACTCCGGACCATAATAGAAAAAAATTATAAGGTTGAAGGGGATTTGAAACGGGAAGTAGTTGGTAATATTAAGCGTTTAAAAGAGATCGGTTCATACCGGGGACTGCGGCATCAACGCGGTTTGCCTACCCGCGGACAGCGGACAAAAACCAATAGCCGGAGCGTGCGCGGTAATGTAAGGCGCACAATGGGTTCAGGTAGAGTGGCGGCGGCGCAAAAGACTTAAAGAGAAAGCAGAAAACAGATAAAAACCACTGCTATCTGCTATCAGTTATATATAATATGGGCGAAGATAAAAAGAAAACAGAAGATAAAGGCAAAGATAAAAAGGTTGATGATAAGTCAGCTGATGTTAAGGTTGACCCTTCGACAGGCTCAGGACAGGGAAAAAAAGAGAATGTAGAGACGCGCCGCGGCGCGTCTTCTGGCGCGTCCGATAAAGATGTTAAAAAGAAAGATGTGGAGTCTATTAAAGAAAAGTCTGAAAAAGAAGAAAAGGGGATTAAGAATCTGGAAGAATTGCCGGAAGATATAGTTAAAAAGATGGAGAAAAGAAAGACAGAAGTTAAGAAGCTTAAAAGTAAGAAAAAGGCAATTAAAAAGAAAAAGAAAACCTCCAAGCGCGTTAGTATTGGCAAGGCTTATATTAAGTCCACTTACAATAATACGATAGTTACTTTAACCGATATGAGCGGGAATGTGTTATCATGGGCGAGCGCCGGGATTGCCGGTTTTAGGGGGCCGAAAAAATCAACCCCTTATGCAGCGCAGATCATAACCAGAATTGCAGTGGGTAAGGCAAGGGAAGAATATGGCCTTCAGGAAGTAAGTGTATTTATCCGCGGCGTAGGTACTGGCCGTGAGTCAGCGGTCCGGGCCTTAAATAATAATGGATTGATTGTTACATCAATTAAAGACATTACTCCGATACCGCATAATGGATGCCGGCCGAAAAAACCAAGAAGGGTTTAATTTACGAATTCTTTATAGAATTTTCAATTTACGAATTTTCAAACAATTTTCTCCGCCAATTTCTGTCGTGGATAATTCACGTACGTAGAAGGCGGATCAGCCTTGGGCTGAAATGATTTAATTTTAAAATTATAAAATTGAAAATTAATTCATTGTTTGAAAATTGCGAAGTGCCCTTTGGGTGAAAATTGAAAATTGTAAATTAGCAACATTATGGCTAAAGATCTAGATGCAAAATGTAAAAAGTGCCGGCGAGCAGGCGAAAGGCTGTTTCTTAAAGGTGAGCGTTGTAATACTAGCAAATGCGCGATTGTAAAGCGTAATTATCCACCCGGTTGCCATGGCGCCAAAGGTAAAAAGCGTTTAACCGACTACGGCCTTCAGCTTCAGGAAAAACAAAAAGCCAGGCGTCAATATAATTTGATGGAGAAACAATTTCGTTTGACCTTTGAGCGGGCAAAGGCTAAGACCGGCAATACCGGCGAAAATTTTTTGTGTCTTTTGGAAATGAGGCTTGATAATATTATCTTTCGCCTAGGTTTAGCCGCTTCAAGGGGACAGGCCAGACAAATGGTTAGTCATGGACTGTTGACTGTAAATGAACAGCGGGTAACCGTACCGTCGTACGCGACCAAGACCGGTGATGTGATCAAGATCAAAAGCAATAAAAGGGACGCTAAAATTTTTAGTAATTTAAATGAAATATTACAGAAAAAAGAGATTCCAGGCTGGCTTAACATGGACACAAAGACCTTAAGCGCGAAGATCCTTCATAAGCCGACAATGAATATAATCGCTCCGACTTTTAATATCCAAATGATCATTGAATATTACTCACGATAGCCCTATGTCATTCTGAGCCGTAGGCGAAGAATCTCGTGGGTTAGCCTCGAGATCCTTCACTTCGCTAACGCTACGTTCAGGATGACAGTTAGTTCTAATATAGCTTATTTATAATATTTGTAATTTATATGAATACTATCGCCTTAGCTAAAAAACAAGATTACATTAGCGGTAAAGACAAAAACCAAGGCTCTATAATTATTGAGCCGCTGTTCCCGGGCTATGGGGTTACGCTTGGCAATTCGCTTAGGCGAGTACTTTTGTCTTCACTCTCTGGGGCGGCGCCGGTAGGTATAAAAATAAAAGGAGTTGACCACGAGTTTACGACCATACCAAACGTTAAGGAAGATGTGTTGGAAATAATTTTAAAACTAAAAGAACTGCGGATAAAAGTTTTTTCCAAGGAAACCGAAAAATTGGAATTGAAAGTCCATGGCAAAAAACAAGTAACCGCGGCTGATTTTAAGAAAAATGCCCAAGTTGAAATTGCTAACCCAAAGCTGAAAATTTGCCAGATAACCGATATGTCGGGCAGCATAAATTTAGAACTTCAGGTTGAGCAGGGCCGGGGATATACTACGATTGAAAGTCGGGCCGGCGAATCGCAGGAAAAGAAAGAAAAGGAGATTGGTTATATTGAAATGGATTCCATATTTACCCCGGTATTAAAGGCCGGGATTTCGGTTGATAATGTCCGGGTGGGTAAAATGACCAATTGGGATCGTTTGACCATAGATATTATTACCGATGGTACTATAACGCCTGAGGAGGCTTTTGAGCAGTCAGTAGCGATCTTGCTGGAGCAATTTGCCGCGCTGGTTGGTGGTAGTGAGGAGAAAACAGAAAATAGAAAACAGAAAACAGATAGTGAGAAAGGAGAAAACAGAAAGCAGAAAGGAGAAAAAGATGAGTCGGATGTTGAAGAAATTGTAGAGACGCGCCGCGGCGTGTCTGAGGATAAAGACGATTCAGAAAAAGAGCCCTCCTCTGCCAAGGCTACGGCGGACAAGGATGAACCTAAGAAGAAGAGGGGAAGACCTAAAAAGGAGAGTTAATTAGTTAAATAGTTAATTGGTTAATTAGGGGCGATATTTTAGCCTAATCACTAATTAACTAATCCCTAAGCAACTAGAGCATGAGGCATAGAATAAAAAAAACAATTTTAGACCGTAAAAAGGCTCCACGGGAGATGATGCTGCGTAACCTAGCGGCCAGTGTTTTAATATACGAGAAAGTGAGTACAACCGAGGCTAAGGCTAAGGCGGTTAGAAGCTTGGTGGAAAAATCAATTACCATTGCCAAAAAGAACGATTTAAGCAGCCGTCGGCGCTTGATCGCGCTCTTACCTCAGCCAAACGCGGTTAAAAAGCTTATGGAAGTGATCGGCAAGCGTTATCAGGACAGAAAAGGCGGTTATACTAGGATTATAAGGTTAAATAACCGGCAAGGCGATGGTGCGAAAATAGTACAGATAGAGTTAGTATAATTTACGAATTTTCAATTTTCAATTTTCAAACAATGAATTAATTTATTAATTTTTCAATGTTTTAAAAACGAATAAATTTTTTGTTTGAAAATTTTTAAATTAAATCATTGTAAATTGTTTGTAAATTGAAAATTTGTAAATTGAAAATTATAAGATATGGACAGAAAAACCCACAAACTAGACGCGACCGACCAGTCGGTTGGCAGACTCGCCACGCAAGTAGCCTTGTTTTTGCGTGGAAAAAATAAGCCGGAGTTTGAGCCGCATTTGGATTGCGGTGATATAGTGGAAGTGAGCAATATCGCTAAACTTAAATTTACCGGTAAAAAACTGGATAATAAGAAATATTATAGCTACTCAGGGTATCCCGGCGGACTTAAAGAAAAAAAATTAGCTGATGTTTTTGCCAGTGATCCGGGTGATGTGCTAAAGCGCGCGGTACGAAAGATGTTGCCGGCAGTTAAGTTTAGGCGTGATATGTTGAAGAGATTAACTATAAAGTAACTACACACTGTCATCCTGAACGTAGCGTTAGCGAAGTGAAGGATCTCGAGGTTAACCCACAAGATTCTTCACCCGCTTCGCGGATTCAGAATGACAAAATAAACCAAAATGGATAAAGAAGAGAAAAAAGTAAAATCTACCGCGAAAGAAGATGTTCCCAAACTTAAGGGAAGGTATACCAGCGTGGTTGGGAAACGAAAAAGGGCAGCTGCCAGAGTTAGAATGTTTAAGAAAGGCACCGGCATAATTGTTGTAAATGATAAGTTTTTAAAAGAATATTTTTCCGTTATACAGCAGTCTATTGTTCTTCAACCGCTTAAGCTGACTGGAAATTTGAAGACGCTTAATTTCTCCTGTCTGGTCCGTGGCGGCGGTAAAAAGGGGCAGTCTGAAGCAATTCGCCACGCGCTTGCACTTGCCTTAGTTAAGCTTGACGAGAAGCTTAAGCCCAGCCTAAAGGCCAAAGGCTGGATCACCCGCGATGCCAGGAAAAAAGAGCGCAAAAAACCAGGACTTAAGAAGGCGAGAAGAGCGCCGCAATGGAGTAAGCGATAAACTATATCATATTAATCATATAAATCCCTGCTAAAATTATTTGGCAGGGTTTTTTTATTTTTTACGCGGAATTAACGCGGACCCTACGCTGATATAACGCGGATAATAGTTTCTGCGTTAAATCCGCGTAGTGTCTGCGTATCATCTGCGGTAATAATATTCAGATAATAGCTTAGAATATTGTTAACCAATAATACCAGTAGCTATTTACCAAACAAGGGGAATTATGTTATAATTGTGTATAAGTTAATGATAATAAAAAAATAATAAACAAAACACAAAAAGATATTTATTGAGTAATAAAAAGATAATATATAGGCAAATTTATTGCTTAAATTAGCATTATACAGTCCCCATGCTAAAAAATCACTTAAGTCGTGATAAAGAAAAGTTGATTCCTTTGCGGAAGTTTAGCGTAGAGGATGTTTATAGTCCCGCGTATTTGTCGCAGCTGGTTCAGCGTGGCAAGCTTAAAGCAAAGCGGATCGGCAGGAATTATTACACCTCGGAAAAGTGGTTTAGCGAATATCTTGAACAGCATGCCCATGACGCGAAATATGAAAAATATCAGGAATATCTAAATAAGAAATCAAAGAAATCAGCCCCAGGATCAAGCGTGGTACGTACCAAAAATAATAAGTTCGCGGCAACGAGAAAATATACAACCATTGGACACTCTAATATTTGGAAGCAAATAGCCATAAGCATGGCTGTTTTTTTGTTGTTTATTGTTATCGGCCTGGGTTTATATGTTTCGTATAATCAGGGAAGGATCGCGGGGGTGGAGGAACAATATAATCAATCCGCGGATGTTCCGCAGACACTACGCGGAATTAACGCGGAAGATTAATCAGCGTGAAATCTGCGTAGGGTCAGCGTTCAATCCGCGGTATAAACGTTAAATACTAACAAATTAATTAAATAATCATATAAATCATATAAATCTTTTGCAAATAAAATTTAGCAGGGATTTATAAAATTTATAAGAAAAATATGAAAGAAGAAACAAGTCAACAAAATTTACCAAGACAAGAATTAAACCCGGAGCGGGAGCTGCCAAAGCCAAGCTTAATGGAAAAAATTGTGGAATTTTTCCGTCGGCATGCGACTAAAAAGAATATTATTGCCGTGATCGTGATTTTGGCCGTGATCGCTGTAGCTATCGGCTTAAGAATGACAATATTCAAGCCGGCGCCAAAACAAATTTACCAAGTAGCGATTATGGTGCGGGACCAGGTTAATAAAGATAAAGCCGAGGACTTACGTACATCATTAAAAAGAGGAGACGCTTTAGTGGTGCAAAATGAAAACCATAAGTTCTCCAAGACCGAGTCAGTTAGCTATTTGATCCTGAAAATGAAATTAAACGAGGAACAGGCGGCGAAATTAACTATGGCTGATGAGAAAGAATTAACAAAAAAAGAAATAAAAGCGGAAATTGAAAAAATGCGTGAAGAACGCTCTCAGCGCGCTACTGAATTTAACCAAGAAATATCAGAAGAAGAACTGGAGCGGGAAGAAGAAGAAATAAGGCAAAGGCGGATAAGTATCCGGCCAAGGCTTTATTTTATTGATTTAAACCAAAAGAAATTTGAGGGTTTTGAGGCCAACGACTTACTTGAAGGACAGCCGTTTACGGAAAAAGTATACAACTGGAGAATAGTTGACAAGAAATAAATATATGAAAATAAATACCAAGTACAGTAGATTTAGTTTACGAATTCTATAGATGTTATTTAACTAATTAACTTAAAAAACACTATGAAAAATCAAGAATCTTTTATCACGCGGATCAGAGAATTTATCCGGCAGCGCTTAAGCCAGCGTAAAATTATTACTCCGCTCATTATGTTAGCCGTAGTTGTTCCGACTATTGGCATAGGGAGAACTATTTTAAAGACGGACAAGCAGCAAATTTATCAAGTGGCCGTGACTGCGGTCAGCCAGCAAAATCCAGACCCGGTGGAAGATCTGCGCAGTTCTCTGAAAAAAGGCGATGTTTTGGCGGTATATGACGCTGAGTATCAGTTCTCCGGCAGTGAATTGACCAGCTATCTTATATTGAAAATGAAACTGAATAATGATCACGCGGCCAAGCTAATAATGCCGGACGGAGAGGGATTAACTGAAGAAGAAATACAAGAAGAATTGGCAATAAAGATCGCCGAGCTTAAGGAGAAGGCGGCTATATTTGGCCAAGAGGTTACAGCAGAGCAAATAGCAGAGGAGGAAGAGAAATTAAGAAACCTGATAGATATTACCCGGGCCCGTCTTTATTTTGTTGATTTAAGCAAGCACGGTTTTGATGAATTTGAGGCCAACGACCTGCTTACCGGACAGCCGTTCCAGGATAAGACTTATGATTGGGGGATTGTTAGGAAGAAGAAGGAGCTTCGCTAACGCTTCGCTTTTCCGCGGATTTAACGCAGACACTACGCTGAATTAACGCGGATAAAAATATGGAGGATAAATTATTATACGAAAAAGAAACATACTTAATTAGGGGTGCCTGTTTTGAAGTATGGAATGAATTTGGTGGTGCATTTAAAGAAAAAATAATTGAAAAGGCATTGCAAATTGCATTGAAAGAAAAGAAATTAAACATTGAAACTCAAAAAAGAATCAATATTTATTTTAAGAATATTAAAGTTGGTATTTATATCCCGGACATTATAGTAAACAATAAAATAATTATTGAGCTAAAATGTAAGCCCTTTATGTCAAAAGGTGATATTGACCAGTTCTGGAAATATCTTAGAGGTTCTAAATATAAATTAGGGTTATTAATTAATTTTTCACCGAAAGGTCTAATAATGAAACGCATTGTTTACGACACCGCGCGCGAAAAAAACGCATCCGCGTGAACGCCGCGTAGTGTCCGCGTAAATTCAGCGGAATAATGAAGAAAATATTTTTGACAATTCTGTTTATAGTAATAACTGTGTTAGCAGCACGGGATGTTTCGGCATCGACCGAATTCATCGCCATCGTTGACCCAGACTCTGGCCCGGGGACGAGTTTTACCACGCTTGATGCTTGGGAAACAGCTGTGCAGTGCGACTTAACCGCGACTACGACGCTGGTGTTTTCGTATTCCACGGCTTCCGGTACTGTCGCGGACGGGGCTAGCGTTACCGGCGCCACTTCCGGCGCGACCGCGACGGCCGAGCATACTACCAGCGGACAGATACTGTTGACAGCCGTAGCCAGCGGGCCGTTCCAGTCCGGTGAGCAGATCTACCAGACCCAGGACGTTCACTATGTTGTAATAAGTGATGCCGGCGACAGCGTTATTGCTACAGCTAAGTGCCGCTCTACTGCCGGATCGGCGGATACGACCAATGTTACGGTTGATGGCTGGACCACGGCTACAAGCACTTATATTAAAATCTGGACTGACCCGGACGACCCTTATGGCCGGCATAACGGGAAGTGGAGTACTGCTAAATACAGATTAAGCGCGTCAAATGATAATATTCTAAAAATAGAAGAGGCCTACGTCCGTGTTGACGGCCTGCAGATAGAAGTAACGGCTATTAATGGCGCGGACGAATGCGGTATAAACGTGGATTTGAGCACGCCCGGTGGCGGCGGCGAATGGCAGGTTTCCAACAATATTATTAAGGGCGTTAACGGCGGCAGCCAGAATTATCATGACGGCTTAAGGTTTGTTAATATGACAGCTACGGCTACGGCCAAGGTATGGAATAATATTGTTTATGATTTTGACAGCAACGATAATTCCGTGGGCATGGATTTTTACGATGATGACCTGACGGTGTACGCGTATAATAACACAGTAAATAATTGCGATTCCGGCTATCTTATCTACGCCGGCACGGCAACTGTTAGAAATAATATTGCCAATGACATAACTTTAGCCGGCTATGATTTCCGTACTTCTACCGGCGGTACTTGGCATTCTTTATCCGGTAATAACATATCAAGCGACTGGAGCGCGCCCGGGGACAGTTCCATGACCACGACCACGGTTGATTTTGTGTCCACTTCTACCGAGGACTATCACTTGTCTATTATTGATACTTCGGCCAGAAAAAACGGCACCACTTCGGTTGATTCTTTGTTTACCACTGATATTGACGGCGAAACCAGGAGTGGGTTATTTGATATTGGCGCGGACGAGATCGTTTATACGGCTTACCGTAGCGTGGGTAATACGGAAGCGGATTTAAAGACAAGCGCTAGCACGGTGACTGTCAGCACTTATGCCGGAACTTCCACGGCCGTATTTAGCGTGGGCCAGCCGGATAATGTGGGCGTGGGGGACGTTATCCAGTACGGCGGAAGTGGCTATTACGCCTTGGCGTATATAATCGGCCGCACTAGCTCCAGCACATTTAGTATTCAGGGCGGGTATAATAATTTACCCACCGCGACCAGCTCAGCGGCTTGTTCTATTTACCGCGCTTTTGAATTATTAGACGACTGGGAGGATCATTTAGAAGAGGATGTTAACAGCAGTATTAACTCTAGTGTGGACGAGGATGTACTTATTGGCCTGGACCTCGTCGCCTCTAATACTTTAATGTTTGTGCCTTGCTATGCCAGTACCACGGCGGCCGATAACGCGGCGGTTGTGGTTGGCGGTTGGACAACAGGGTCTGGTAATTATATAAAAGTGTACACCCCGGTGTACACCTGGGAAGTTGGCGAAACGCAAAGACATGCGGGAAAATGGGATGATAATAAATATGTTTTTCAATCCAATAACGCTGATTATCCATTTAACATAGACGTGGATAATGTGATTATTGATGGCATACAGCTTTATCAAAACAGGAATGATGGTGGCCATGGTATTGTGTTCGACGCAAGTAATAATACTACTATTAGTAATAATATTTTCAAGTCAGACAATCAAGCTAATGATACCGCGATAAATTGCGGATCTTCGGCTGGTACTGGTAATCGTTATATTTATAACAATATTGCTTATGGTTTTAATCTTGGGATATATTTACGTTCCAACGCGAATGCCCATGGTTATATATATAATAATACTGTATATGGCAATAATAATGGTATCCGCTGTCGTGATGATTATGTAACCGCCAGAAATAATATCACTAACAATAATACAACAAGTGATTTTTATAATAGTACCTGCGATTCAGACTCTGGCAACAACATCTCCTCCGACTGGACCGCCCCGGGCGACAACTCATTAACCACCACCACCGTCACTTTCGTAGACTCGGCAAACAAAGATTTTCACCTCGCCCCAACATCAGCCGGCATAGACCAGGGGACTAGTTCTGTGTCGTCGGTCGTGACAGATGATATTGACGGCTGGATACGTCCTCCGGGCGGAGATGCAGGCGCTAACACCTGGGATATTGGCGCGGACGAGGCCAGTGTGTATTTTGAGCCCAAGGTCGTTGACCAAAGCGGTAGCACGGCCGGGGAATTTAGTTCTCTAAGTAGCTGGGAAACAGGTGTGCAGTGCGACTTAACCGCCACTACCACTCTTGTTTTCTCTATTTCTACCTCTACCGGCTGGATCCCGATCGGCTCGTCTGTGTACGGTACTACGTCTTTTGCCGTGGCCAGCACGACGATTGTGGCAACGTCATCAAACCAAATACTTCTCTATAATATCGCTTCTAGCACTTTCCAAAACGGAGAATGGGTCTGCCTTGAAGGCGCGACAAGCAACTGCGTCCGTTTAAGCAACGCCGGCAACCCGGCTATTGCTGTGGCTAAGATTGATGGGGCGTGGAGCAGTGCCGACACTTCAGCCGTAGATATAGAGGGCTGGACTACTGGTGAGTATAATTATATTCGGGTTTATACGACGGATTCGGCTAGACATCAGGGGAAATGGAGCGATAGTAAATACGTATTTAAATCCAATAATAATAGTAGGCCTTTCGATATTAATAACGATAGTGTGATCATTGACGGTATACAACTTTATCAGGACCGTAATAGCGGTGGCTATGGCTTTGTTTTTGATGGAAGCAGTAATATTACGATCAGCAATAATATAGTGAGGTCAGATAATCAGGCCAATGCTTACGCTATAAGCCGTGGCGGTTTAGCCGGTACTGACCATTATTATGTATACAATAATATTGTCTATGGTTTTGACACGGGGATTTTTATGCGTTCTAATACTAATTCCCATGGTTATATATATAACAATACTGTATATGATAATAATTACGGGTATTATTGCGAGGATGGTTATGTATTCATGAGAAATAATATTGCTAATATTAATACTAGTCTAGATTTTTATGATAATGGTTGTAATTCAGCCTCCGGCTACAACATCTCCTCCGACTGGACCGCTCCGGGCTCTAATTCCAAGACAACAACTACTGTCACATTTTTAGACAGCACCAACAACGACTTCCACTTAGACACAGACGACACCGCTGCTCGTGACGCAGGCGTCGCGTTGTGGTACAACGCGACTACGTCTTTTTCTACTGACATAGACGGAACATCAAGAGGCGGCGCCTGGGATATTGGCGCGGACGAGGTGCCGGTAGAATATGTATCTACGATCTGTGAGGGCACTGGCACCGGCGGGGACTGCGCTAATCTGGACTATCACACTCTTAGCGTCTGGGAAGCGGCTGTTGACTCAGATATTACGGCTAGTACTACCCGGGTATTTTCCGGCTATGCCACCGGGGATATTACAGCAGATCTGGCAGTCACTTTAGTTCTGCCAAATTATGCTACTACTTCTGTGACAGCTACAGTAGTTGCCACTACATCAGACCAAATTCTAATAGATAACATATCCGGCACCACCACTCCGGTAATTGCCGCCACCAGCTCTAAATGGTGCAATGACACCACGGCCTGCGCCATTGCCTGGAATATTGGCGGTACTGGAGACGAGCTCGGCGCCAGCCCGATCGCCATTGCCAAAATAGACGGCAGCTGGAGTGCGAGTGATACAGCGGCAGTTGATATTGGTAATTGGACTACTGATTATGATAATTATATTAAAATTTATACAGCGAGTGCGGCTAGGCATGAGGGTAAGTGGGATTATACAGCCTATCGGATGTTTATTGATGATACCTCAACTATAGTAATTCGAACTTATGAAGAATATACCAGAATAGATGGTCTACAGTTCAAACATAAACGCAGTGGGTCTGTTTACCCAAATATTCTTTCATCTAATATAGATAATGTAGATTCAGATATCCATTATTCTAATAATATTCTCTTGGCTGACTATAGTGGTTTAACAAATCAGGGTCGAGGTATACAAAACAGTTATCAAGATTATGGAAACTTTAGGATATGGAATAATATTTTTTATGATTTTGTGGATGGCGATGGTGCAGACACTGCTATATATATTGATTCATACGCTACAGCTTACGTATATAATAATACAATTTATAATGCGGATAATGGTATTTATAGTAACAGCAGTGGGGCAAGCACAATCGCTATAAATAATCTTATTGCCAGCACCACTAATCCATTTAGCGGTGCCTTTGCCTATGGCACTGATTATAATTCAACTGATCATATTGATGATTCACCAGGCCAAGGAGATAATAACCGCGTTAATCAGACTTTCAGTTTTGTCTCTACTAGTACTAAAGATTTCCATTTGGCTCAGGATGACACTGGTGCTAAAGATTTTGGTTTTGATATTACATCCAGCTCTACTTTAAATGTGATTTCCGGCATAAGCACCGACATAGACGGCTGGACCAGGCCGTATAATGGCACCTGGGATATTGGCGCGGATGAGTATAGTATGGCGGTGATATATCGGTCGGTTGGGCCGGGTTCTACAGGCGCAAAATCTTGCGCCGCTACGGGTGGGAATATGTCGGTTTCTTCTTCAACGTCATTGGCGACATTTACGATTGGGTTGGCTGATACCATTGGCGTGGGCGACGCGATTGTCTATAACGCCTCATCGTCTATATTGTTTATATCAGGACGCACGTCATCAACTACATACACAGTTAAAACCACAGCCGGCAATAATCCAAGCGACGTGACGGCTGATTCGGGCTGGTGCATATTCCGTGCCTACACATCGCTATCAGACGCGGAATCAGGGCAGGAAAATACCGGTATTCCGGATGCGGTAGAGAATTTTGATGACTGGAATCCAAGCCAAGCCGATGAGGAAGGCCGGGATCTGGTTAATAATTATGAGCAATGGAATATTGCTTGTTATGGGGATGCGGTGGACAGTACGGCTGTGACAATCAATGGTTGGACTACTGGTGAAAACAATTATTTAAAAATATATACTCCGGTTGATACAGACGAAGTAGGGGAAAGCCAGAGGCATACAGGTAAATGGGATGATGATAAATATCGGCTTTCTTCTAATGCTATTAATGTAATTTATATTCAAGACGACCATGTTAGAATAGATGGTTTACAAATTTACCAAACTCAGACAAATAACAATAGTGATGGTATTTCTACTTGGGAAACCGGAGTTAATTCCTCTATTTATATAAGTAATAATATTATCAAAGGGTCAAATCCTTCATCCGCGCATAGTTATCGCGGGATATACCCACGCGCTACCGGCGCTGGTTCAATCGTAAGAATTTGGAATAATATAGTTTATGACATAGGCACAAGCGATACAACCAGAGCGCACGGAATTGAAAATGGTAGTGATTGGATTCTTTATGTTTATAATAATACTGTTTATAATTCTGATATAGGTTATCAAGATAATGATAATGGCTCAACACAGATTATAATAAATAATATCGCGCAAAATTGTAATTATGGTTTTTATGCCAGCTGGGCATTTGAGTCGGAAAGTGATTATAATATTTCCGACGACTGGACCGCTCCGGGCGACAACTCTTTAACCACCACCACCGTCACTTTCGTAGACGAAGCTAATAAAGATTACCACCTCGCTCCAACATCAGCCGGCATTGACCAAGGGACTAGTTCTGTGGCGTCTATCGTCACAGATGATATTGACGGCTGGATACGGCCGCCGGGCGGTGAGAGTGGCGCCAGTACCTGGGACATAGGCGCGGACGAGGCTAGCGTGTATTTTGAACCCAAAGTTGTTGACCAGACCGGCAGCACGGCCGGGGAATTTTCTTCGCTAAGTAGCTGGGAAACCGGCGTGCAATGCGATCTGACCGCCACTACTACTTTGGTATTTAGCATAGATTCCAGTGCCGGCTGGATCCCGATCGGCTCGTCTGTGTATGGCACTACGTCTTTTGCGGTCGCCAGCACCACTATAGTTTCTACTTCTTCTAATCAAATACTACTCTATAACATAGCCAGCTCTACATTCCAGAACGGCGAATGGGTTTGCTTAGAAGGCGCTACCTCCAACTGTGTCCGTTTAAGTAACGCCGGCAACCCGGCAATAGCAGTAGCGAAAATAGATGGGGCGTGGTCAATTGTTGATAACCCCGGAGGCACGCTTGATATAAATGGCTGGACTACGGGGGAATATAATTACTTAAAAATATACACAACAAGCGCAGCCAGACATAAGGGCAAATATAACGATTCATATTATCGTTTTGTTAGAACTGGGTATGGACAGTTGATAGAATCAAATGAAAGTTTTGTAAGAATTGACGGTCTGCAATTTTATCATAATTATGTTAGTTATGATGGGGCTTTGATCAGCTTAACATCTGTTCCGACCGGAGAATCCGATGTTAGAATTTCAAATAATATTATAAAAACAGACCTGGGTGATAACGGCGAGGGTTGGGCTATTGATTGCAGTCGGCAGGATAATAACGTTACTAAAGTTTGGAATAATATTATCTATGGATTTACTTATGATTCAGGAACAGGACAGAATGGTATCGGTATCTATGCTAATTTAAATGTCGGTACAGCTAAGGCGTATATATATAATAATACTACTTATGATTGCGCTGCCGGAATTGTTCCATGGGGTTCGCAGGGTACGCTTTATTTATATAATAATATAATGCAAAATTGCTGCGATTATAGTGCAAACTGCGCTTGTTTTGAAGGCTCGCCTAGTAATATGGTTAGTTCTAATAATATTACCGCAGATTTTACCTCACCAGATAGCGGATTTGGCAGTACCACCGTTGCATTTTTAGATAGCACCAACAACGACTTCCACTTAGACCCAGACGACACCGCCGCTCGTGATGCCGGCGTCGCGTTGTGGTACAACGCGACTACGTCTTTTTCTACTGACATAGACGGCACATCCCGCGGCAACGCCTGGGATATTGGCGCGGATGAAGTTCCTGTTGAATATGTGTCTACTATTTGCGAAAACACTGGCACAGGCGGGGACTGCGCTAATTTGGATTATCATACTCTAAGTGTTTGGGAATCATCCGTTGACTCAGATATAACCGCCAGCACCACCAGAGTATTTAGCGGTTATGCTACCGGGGATATTACATCAGACCTAGCCGTTACTTTAGTCCTGCCAAATTATGCCACTACTTCTGTGACTGCTACAGTAGTTGCTACCACCTCTGATCAAATTTTAGTAGATAACATATCCGGAACAACTACTCCGGTTTGGGCGGCCACCAGCTCTAAATGGTGCAATAACA
>JAGLNE010000003.1 GCA_023139655.1 Candidatus Parcubacteria bacterium | reverse complement strand
GCTGTATTTTATTTGTGGGCCGGGTGTGTCGAGAATCTACTATGATTATATGTTTTATAAGATATTAGTATTGTTACATAGTATTAAAATATATTCTACACCCTTCGTATCCAATGATGGCGTGGGGCTTCCGCCCCTTCGAGTCCTACCCGGCCCACAAAATAAAAATAATCCTGTTTTTACAGGATTATTTTATTTGAAATTCTAGACAAAAAATGATACATTAAGTTTAGAAATATAAATATTAAAAAAAGAATATGACAAAAGAAAAGCATTATTTTAAGTTAGTATTAGCCCTGTTTGCGGCCGTGTTTATTTTAAGTGCTTGTAGCGAAAAGACCAGTTTTAAGAAGGGGGATATAAAGGATAGTTTTTGCGGAGTGGGTATTAACGCGTCTTACTGCAAATGCGCTTTTCATAATAAGTATTGCGATAGTATTAATATGAGCAAAAGAGAGGCTAAAAAATATGTTAATGAACAATATGACAATTGGGTGGAAGATAGGTTTGATAGTTATAAGGATAATTGTCGAGCCGGTAATGGTATAATCAAGGGAAAAAGCTGCATTCAATGTGATTTGGATGAAGTTTCCCGTAATGATAAATGCGTTAAAAGAGATGATGTTGATTCAACTGAGGATGAAGATGCTGATGATAATGATGATAATGATGAAGGTGAATGTAAATATGATAGTGATTGTGACCCGATTTGCGAGGAGAGTGTAATGTGGAAAATGGGCTGTAACGCACGCACCGATACTTGTGAGAAGACTTTTGACAATGACTGCAATGCAGACACGGAAAATTTTGGCGAGCTAAGTTTTCCGAAAATTTGCCAGGCAGGAGCATGTATTCGCGATGAAAACAGTATTAAGGTAGCTAGGGATAAATTAATCGCGGAAAAGAAACTTTGGTCCGATACGGTTAAAGAAATAAACGCGGTTCGGGACGGCATCAGGGATGCTATGCTGGATGCAAATAAGAATTGCATTAACGGTATTGCCGATATGACCAACGTGGCAATTATGGAATTTTCTACTCGGATCGCCTCTGTCCTTGCCGGCGGTATCCCGGATGTGGCGGCTATGACTGCTTCGGCCGCGGAAACAGCCAGTGGATTAATTGGAGAACATGTTAAGAATTTAGCCGGCGCTGCGGTTGATTACGCCGGCGAAGGCTTAAACCGGCTTTATAATTATCAATCTGGCGAGCCGGCCCTAGAGGAACAAAAATTAAAACCGCACGAATATATTAAGTTGAATTGTGATTTGTATGATTATTTCAAAGGAGTGCAGGCCGAGAGTGATGTGGATTTGCGCCAGGCCCTGGATAATGCCAATGCAGCGGATCAAGCGATCAATTTACTGCCATAAATTAATTGATGGAATTATTTTATTGATGTCAATATGACCCTACTGTCAGAAGCCTGATTTCGTAAAAAAGGTTCACAAATAAAAATCGCCATAATTGGCGATTTTTGTTATACTAATATAAATAATAATTAAATAATAATATGTCAAAAATAGTAATTACCCAAGACTTGGGATTAAATAAAGAAGAAATTATCCGATTAGAAAAATTGGGAGAGTTAAAAATGTACGATGATTTACCAAAAACCCCAGATGAATGGTTGAGCAGATGCCAGGGAGCCGATATTGTTTGTTCAGGTAAATTTGGATTAAAAACAGAAAAATTGTATGAGCTAAAAGATGTATTTTTTTCATTGCCTTTTGTGGGAGTCAGTTTTATTGACCGTGATAAAATCAAAGAAAGAAACATTACTGTTTCTTATTGTCCTGGTTGCAACAAAGAAGCCGTATCAGAGTGGATAGTAGCAATGACTTTAAATTTGTTTAGAGAATTTCCTAGATTAATTAATAATCTGGGAATGTCATCGGATAGAATCCCAAAAGAAACTTTAGGTCTAATGTCAAAAAAAGTTACAATTTTAGGAAAGGGAAACATTGGTTCAACCGTTGGCGATATTCTGTCTTCATTAAAAATGGATGTTAGTTATTTCAAAAGAGGGGACGACTTAATTGAGAGCGTCAAGGAAGCTGATTTGGTTATTAATACTATAAGCACAAACCCTAGCACCCTTGGCTTTCTTAATAAGAGCTTTTTTATATCTTTGAAAAAAGGATCATTTTTTATAACTGTAACTGGTACTAAAATATATGATATTGAGGGAATGTTTGAAGCATTAGACCAAGGGATTTTAGCTGGTGTTGCTAACGATTCTGGAGGTATCCAAGTTGGAGATACCTCTGACCCATTCTTTAAAAGATTGGTAGAACATCCAAAAGTGCTCGCCACTCCGCATATTTCTTATAATACAGATGTTACTGATAGGGTTGCTAGTAAAATGATGATTGATAATATTGAAGCTTGGATTAATGGTAATCCTATAAACTTGATTTTTTAACCGCCTCAACAAATTTCTCCAAATAGACCGTTTGAACTTCCGAGGTTTCCGCCCACAAAAATAAGACTACAGAGTTAACTCTGTAGTCTTATTTTAGACTTGACACTGTATTCCAAATGAGATACAATATGGGTATAATAAATTAAACTAACAAATATATGAATAAATCAGCCATGA
Organism: Candidatus Parcubacteria bacterium; assembly: GCA_023139655.1. Classification (GTDB taxonomy): domain Bacteria; phylum Patescibacteriota; class Patescibacteriia; order Patescibacteriales; family UBA12075; genus JAGLNE01. Next base: position 10,136 of record JAGLNE010000003.1, on the reverse strand, counting down.
TAAGGGCGCGAATTGAAGAAAAGCTAAAAGTTGACGTAGGAAAGGTTTTTGAGAAGCTTGGGCTCTCAACAACTGAAGCTATCACTCTTTTTTATAAACAAATCAAGCTCCATGATGGCTTGCCTTTTAGCGTGAAAATTCCAAATAAAACAACCAAACAAACGTTTGAGGAAACCGATAAAAAGAAAAATTTAGTTAAAACCAAGGATGCGAAGAGTTTATTTGATAAGCTTGAAATATAGTGTTTACTCCTTATTTTAATAAACAATTTAAAAAAGACATTAAAAGCTGTAAAAAAGAAGGCAAGGAAATGAAAAAAATAAAGGTTGTAATACGTAAATTACTTAAAGGTACAAACATTGAAACAAAATACAGACTACATAAATTGTCAGGAATTTACAAAAATCGGTTTGAATGCCATATTCAGCCTGATTGGCTTTTAATATTTCAAAAAGACGGCAATAATATAATTTTTGAAAGAACCGGTAGTCATTCTAAATTATTTAAATAGATTATTGTATGAAAAAAATTATATTTTTATTATTACTACTATTATTCATTCCGAATTTTGCTTTGGCGCAAGCTGACATTAATGAGGATGTTATTTTTAAGGCTGAGGTAATTGAAATATTGGCGGAAGAGATGAATCAGCAATATTTAAAGTTGCGCGGCCTGGAAGGGGAGTTTGATAATAAAGAAATAGAGTTTAATGGTATTAGTGACCTGGATGTAATAAATTCTCAGAAATACAAAAAGGGTGACAAAGTAATGATGGCGGCCAGCTACGACGCAAGTGGAGAAGTAAATTTTTATGTAATTGATTATGTGCGCAGTAAAAGTTTGCTATTTTTAGGGCTGGCTTTTTTCCTAACGCTTATAATTGTTGGCCGATTAAAAGGTTTGCGTTCGCTTATCGCCTTGGCAATTACTTTTTTTATAATTATCAAATATCTAATTCCCCAGATTCTCTCTGGCGCGAATCCGATAATGGTTACTTTTGTAAGCGCTTTGGTTATTTTAGCAGCCATAATATATATTACCGAAGGGATTAAGGCGCGCGCCCATCTCTCTGCCCTTAGTATATTTTTAAGTCTGGTCATAACCATCACACTCTCGGAATTGTTTGTTTCTCTGGCCCGCTTGACCGGAGCGGCCAGTGAAGAAACTTTATTTTTATTTAATATTCAGGGCGCTAGCATAGACTTAACCGGCTTGCTTTTGGCCGGGATAATAATCGGCGTTCTGGGCGTATTGGACGATGTGGTGATCTCGCAAGTTTCAACGGTTGAGCAGTTGAAACTGGCCAATAAGCATTTAAGCCAAAAAGAGCTTTTTAAAAAAGCATATCAAGTGGGAATATCGCACATTGCTTCTATGACCAATACTTTGTTTCTGGCTTATGCTGGCGCCTCCCTACCTTTACTTATTTTATTTGGTTCTGGTACAAGCGCTTTTGCCAGTTGGCAACAAGCCATTAATACCGAGCTGATTGCCACGGAAATTGTCCGCACTTTGACCGGTTCAATCGGTTTGATTCTCGCGGTCCCGATCGCAACTTTCATTGCTTCTTGGTGGTATAGCCGTAGGACTTGACAAAATATCATTATGGGTATATACTCATAATATAACATAGATTTAAGTATGTTATGTTATAAATATAAACTAGAATGGAGGTGGTAAATATGCCAGGATATGACAAAACAGGCCCTCAAGGCGCAGGACCAATGACCGGTAGAGGATTTGGAGCATGCGGACGGGGTATAAGGCGAGGCTGGGATTGCATTGGCCGTGGATTTGGCCGCGGACGAGGATTGTTTAGACAATCATTAACCGAAACCGACCAAAAAACGGATTTAGACCAGGAAGAAAAAATTCTTAAAGAAGAATTAGAACAAGTAAGAAAAGAAAAAGAAGCTTTAAAGAGCTAAAATTAGCCTCACTTCCTTGTTTTGAAGCGAGGCTAATTTTAGTGTTATTGCCTTTGGCAAGCCCCCACTACCCTTCGACTCCGCTCAGGACAGGCGAATGGGGCACCCTCCTACGCTAAAGCTACGGAAGGGCAAGCATACGAATCAAAATATGAATAATAGATATAGGCGACAATCAGGCCGGCCGCGTCTTAAGCGGCACATTTGTTTTAATCCGCGGGTAAATTATTTTAAGCCGCGCGGTGTACCGATGTGCGAGTTGGAAGTAGTGGAATTAACGTGCGAAGAAATTGAGGCCCTGCGTTTAAAAAATATTGTCGGTTTGGACCAAAATGAATGCGCCGAAAGAATGAAAACTTCGCAGAGTACTTTGCAGAGAATTTTGTTATCGGCGCGTACAAAAGTTACCGAAGCTTTGATAAACGGTAAAGCAATAAAGATTATTAAATAATAATGGATAAAATTATGAATTCAAACGACAATAAAATATTCAAAATTTGCGTTTCTTCAGCCAAGGATTCTCTTGACTCAGAAATTGATCTTCGTTTTGGAAGATGTAAGTATTTTGCTGTAGTAGAAATTAATAATGGGGAAATATTAAACAGTCAGATAATTGAGAATGTTGGAGCATCTCAGGGCAGCGGGGCCGGCTTAAGCGCTGCTGAGCAGATTGGCAATTTGAAAGTTAAGGCATTGATTACCGGCGATATCGGACCTAAGGCAGGGGAAGTATTAAGTCAATTAGGCATAGAGGTGTATAAAAAATCCGGAATAATTAAAGAGGCAATTAACGAATATATTAATAATAATTTAGCTGAAAATAAAGAAAACGCTCCTTCTTCCGGCACTAAAAATAATAATAATATTAGCGTTGATCGGCCAAGAATATTTATTCCTTTAATGGACGACAATGGAGAGGATTCGAAAATATCACTGCATTTTGGGCATGCCCCGTTTTTTGGCTTGTATGACGCAAGCGCGAATAAATTGACAATAAAAGAAAATAAATTGGATCATAGTGATCTAAGTAAATCTCCGGTCGACCAGGTGATAGAGGCGGTTGATCCGACTATTATTTTTGTTCAAGACATGGGTAGGCGGGCGGTTGATTTATTTACGGCTAGGAATATTTTATTAAAAACCGGCCCTTATAAAACCGTGGGAGAAATGATAAATAATGTTGATAAACTTGAGGATCTAACGAAAAATTGCGGGCATTGATTTTTTAAGAAAAATAATTGAAAAACAAAATATGAAAATAATTGGCGTAAGCGGCGGCAAGGGCGGTACGGGCAAATCAACCGTGGCCACTGCTTTAGCCTATAAATTGGCTCAAAACAATAGAGTTTTTTTAGTTGATGCTGACGTTGATTGCCCTAATGATCATTTATTTCTGGGGATTAAAAGGAAATTAAGAAAAAAAGTAGAGCAAAGAATTCCCAAATGGGATTATTCAAAATGTAAAAAATGTGGTTTATGTTCAGCGGTTTGCAAAACAAATGCTATTGTTTCAGTTAAGGGCCAGAATCCATTTTTTATGCCTGCTCAGTGCAACGGCTGCGGTGCCTGCGCGCTAGTTTGTCCGGAAAAGGCGATTAGTTGGGACAAAAAGGAGATCGGGAAAATATATACTGGTTCAAAATACGATATTGATTTTTTGTCCGGAGAGCTGAAAGTTAATGAGCCAATTTCTGAATTCATCGTTAACGCGTTAAATAAAATAATTGATAAGAAAAAAACTGAATATGATTATGTTATTATTGATACGGCTGCCGGAACCCATTGTCCGGTAATCGCGGCACTCCAAATTTGCGACATGGTTTTGGCGGTTACCGAGCCAACACCTTTGGGGGCTCATGACCTGGGGTTGATCCTACAGCTTCTTAAAAAAATATCTCTTAAGGCTAATATTGTATTGAACCGTTCAGACATTGGCGATGAAAAGCTAATTGAAAAACTAGTTCATAAATACAATACAAAGATAATTGCAAAGATCCCTTATTCAAAAGAGATGGTTAAACGACACGCGCAAGGAGAGCCGATTGAAAATGAGATTATTGATAAGATAATAGAAAAAATTTAATTTATGAAGATTATTACCATTTTAAGCGGCAAGGGCGGTACTGGCAAAAGCAGTATTACCGCATCTTTGGCGCTCATGATAGCCAGGAAGAAAAAAATAATATGCGCTGATTGCGATGTTGACGCGGCTAATTTAGCTTTGGTTTTTGGTGTTAAGGAAAGTGATTTTAAAGAATGGGTTAGTCTAAATGCGGCCGAGAAGGCTGAGTTTGATTATAATTTGTGTAATAGTTGTAAAAAATGTTACAAAGAATGTTATTTTAACGCTATTGACTGGATTGATAATAAACCGCGGTTAAAAGAATTTAGCTGTGAAGGCTGCGGTGTTTGCGAGTTGGTTTGTTCGAGTAAAGCAATTAAATTGCTTGATGTTGTTAATGCGAAAATTGGCTACGCAGAAACGAAATATGGCATAAAGCTTGTATCCGCTCAACTAAAGATGGGCGAGTCCGGTTCGGGCAAAGTGGTGGCTGCGGTAAAAGAAAAAGCCAAGGAAATCGCCAAGGACGAGGAGATAACATTAATTGATTCAGCTGCCGGTATTGGCTGTCCGGTTATTGCCTCGGTTACTGGTAGTGATTATTGTATTTTAGTGGCTGAACCGACTCCAGCCGGGCTGTTCGATATGGAAAGAGCTTATAATGTTATTAAGCATTTTAATATTAATAGCGGGATCATAATTAATAAGTTTGATATTAACCAGGAAGGTTGTGAGAAAATTAAGGGCTTTGCTAAGAAAAATAAAATAAAAATAATCGGCGAATTGCCTTATGATAAAGATTTCGTTAAAGCTTTGGTAAATATGGTGCCAGTGGTTTTGATAAATAAAAATTTAGAAAAATTATTTAGTAATATTGCTGAAAAATTATATAAAATTTTAAGCAGAATTTAACTTATCCACTTCACTAAAATGCGTATTTATGCTATATTTATAATATAGTCTCAATATAGAAAAAAATAAAAAAATAAAGTGAAAAATAGAATTACAATTTATTTTTCCTCTATAGATATAACTGTTTAGCTTTTTGCGACAGTTATTTTTTGTTGCAGTTTAAAAAATTAAATAAACAAAAAATTATGTACACACAGGCCCATGTTTCAACTTGCCTGCGGCCAGTTTTAAACGCTGGCTTAGGCGTATCATTTAAGCTAGAGATCAATAATGATATTTTGATAAGAGAATTGGCCTGTATTAATTTAGTTAATAAACAAGAAGTGCCCCTGTCTTTCCGAGGTCCGCCAGGTTAAAAAATTATAGAGTTTATTAATAAAATAAAAAAAGAAAGGAGATTTTTTACGACTTCATTCTTATAATTAATAAAAAGAACGGTTAAGGCCGTTCTTTTTGCTTTTAGGTAGCTAAATGTGGTAAAATTTAGATGTGTTAATAATAAATTTTAAGAGTTGTATGAGAATTTTTTTTATTCTATTACTTACGCTTATATTAGTTTCGGTTCCGGCGTTTTTTCTTTTATTTACGCCAGAAGTTTTATCTTCCGAAGAAGAAGTATCCGAGGAAGTAGCTTTGGAGCCGCAAGCCATGAATATTGTTGTTTTTATGACTACTGACCAGCGTTGGGATAGCATTGGAAATAATCAGGTGAATGTGGATATAAATGCCCAGTTCGGACGAAATGTGATGCCAAACGTACAGAGTAAGCTGATTGACCAAGGAGTAATATTTAGCGAGGCCTATGTTACTACGCCGCTGGCCAGCCCGGTGCGGGCCAGTATTCTCTCCGGCGGTTATTTGGCGCAGAATACCGGTGTACTTACCAATGAATCTCCTAACGGAGGTGTAAATCGCTTTCGCGATAAAGATACTATCTCGACCAGCTTGCAAAACGCTGGTTATAAGACTGGTTTTGTTGGAGCGTATTTAAGTGAATACGCGGACAAAGATAATTATATCCCACCAGGCTGGTCCAGTTTTTACGCCGTCAAAGAAGTAAGTAATTGGAATAATTATTCATTGGTGTATGGCTCTAGCGGGAGCGAGGCCACAAAAGGTCAGGCCACTCAAGAGAGTAATTATGTTATTAATAGAAAAGCTGAGCTGGCGCTTGATTTTATTGATAAGGCCAATGGTGAGCCATATTTACTGTTGTTTAGTACGGATACTCCGCGTTATCCGGCCACCCCGGCCTTGGGTGATGAAAGTCTTTATGATGGCTATCTATATCGCGAACGAAGCTACGCTGAAAATAACGTGGCCGACAAGCCGGCTTGGGCTGAGGATCAGGCCAACAAGCGTTTTTCCACTCTTAAAGATTCGCGCGATGATTTTCATTTGAATCAACTGCGTTCTTTAAACAGCGTGGACCAGGCAATCGGGGATATAATAGATAAAGTTGCCGATCAGGGCCAACTGGAAAATACCGTATTTATATTTACCTCAACTAACGGTTATCTTTGGGGCGAGCATAAGCTCTGGGGCAAGAACGCGCCTTATGATGAAGCCCTACATGTTCCTCTGGTATTGGTCCATCCGGGCATTGTTCCCGGGCAAGTGGATGAGCTGGTCGCGGCTAATCTGGATGTAGGCGCGACCATCCTGGGGGCAGCCGGAATTGGCAAGGAAACCGATGGCCGGAATTTACTTACTTATTTAAATGGCCAAAGAGATGATTGGCGTGAGCAAATATTTATTGAGTCTTTTCACCCGGAGCATGGTTTTGCCGGCTTTAAGTCAAAAAATTATGCCTACATAGAATATATTAGCGGCGAAAATGAATACTACGATTATACTGTTGACCCTTTGGCAAAATCAAATATTGCCGGCAGTGCTGAATATGACGAGATCATCAGCTTACTCCAGGTTTCTTTAGAGCCGGAGAAGGGAACTTTTATTACTAATTCAAGTATTCCTTTGGCGGCGCCGGGGACAATGTACAGCGCTGATTTTTCTATCTGGGGTACGCCGCCATTTGCTTATTATCTTTATGAAGGGTCTATTCCTCCGGGTTTTAATCTAGACGCTGACAACGGCGTTATTTCGGGTCAAGTGACAACCGATTTAAGGCAAAATATTTCTATAAAAGCCGGGAGTGCCAAAATAGCCGCTCACAGCGGCTGGCCGCAAACCCATATTCGCGAGTATATTCTGGCCAGCGGGGATAGTGTTGGCTCCAGTCTGACCCATGGGCCAATGATAGGCGCGGTGACCGAAAGCAGCGTTCGTATTTGGCTGCGGATAGAGCCGGGTGCCAGCGCGCAAATTCAATACACGGCTGATCCCGAGTTGGATAGTGGCTGGCAATGGTCTGGTGCAATAACTACCGGAGCGGAAAAGGATTATGCCGGCATTATTTCACTAAATGGTTTAGAATCGGATACAGAGTATTATTACCGGATATTTATTAACGGGGAAGAATATAAAAATACAAATGAATTAAAATTTAGAACCTTTCCCCGTTATGGTGAGGAACTAACCCTGGGAATAATCGCGGACGCGGCGGCTGACCCTAATGTGTCGGCGCCGGCGGTTATTTCTCTTTCGCGTGAGAATCCCGACATTCTTTTAATGATCGGCGATATGGACCATGGTAACCCGGCGAGTTTGGGTGAATACCGGGCCATGCATAAGGCTAATCGCAGCAACGAAAAACAAGTGGGCGCGGTGCTTAAAGATTATCTTTTGTATAATACTCCTGTCGCGTATGTTTGGGATGACCATGATTACGGTGAGAACCAGGGAGACAAGAATACTAAGAGCAAAAAAGATGCTTTAAGGGCATACAAAGAGTATTGGCCAAGCTATGATTTGGCTAGGGAAGAAGAAGGAATTTGGCAGAATTTTAAATATGGTAATTTAGCCGAGGTGTTTGTGCTTGATGTCCGCAGTCAGCGCGACGCAGATACATATAAAGATCCTGCCTTTATTCCGGATACTGAGGCCAGATCCAACCGCGACACCTTGCGTTTTAATACTTGTCGTTCTATGCTGGACGGCAACCTGTGTCCAGGCGGGTTGCCAACCGGGCAAAAGGAGTGGCTTAAGGACGCGCTTTGGTATTCAAATGCCAGGTGGAAGATAATTGTTACCCCGGTAACCTGGAATCCAACGACCGAAAAGGATGACGCCTGGTGGGATTTTCGGGCCGAGCGTTTGGAGCTAATGGCTTATTTAAAGTCGCGGGGAATATCCGGGGTTATATTTGTGTCAGCTGATTTGCATACCGGCGGGGCAATTGATGACGGTACTTATTCCGGCTATCCGGAAATGAGCGTGCCGGATCTAAATCTAGGCGGCGCGGAAGTGGCTTGTCGCCTGCATAACCCGGGCCGGGAAAGTGATTGCGGTAATTGGTCGCACGGCATAGTAGCAGACGGTTCCGGCTACGGGCTGATCACTTTAACGCCAGAGAGAGCGATAGTGTCAGCCAAAAATACTTTTGGCCAAGATACGACCGGCGTAATGTCATTAGTAATTAATTACTCCGGCGGTTTATTTACCAGTTTGAGCGCTAATGTGGCGAACAAGAGCTTGAGTGTTGTTAATCGGGGAAATAATTTGGAAGGTTTGTCAGAAATGACTGATCGTTTTTACAGCAATGGCATAGTCGCGCCTGTACAAGCGCCTACAACCGCGTTGATCGATATTAGCTTAAGCCAGGAGAGAGTTAGGCTCACGGTTAAAAATAAGAAAATGTATCAGAATTTGCAAGGTAGAATTATGCTTACGGTTGAGCAGAATGGCGAAGCTTATTATGTCCATCCGGACAATGAAACTATTTATTTTCTCGGTCGACCCGGAGATGCTTTTGCGGTCATGCGCGAACAAGGCGTGGGTATTACAAATGCTAATCTAATGAAAATACCGGTTGGCTTTGGCTCTGCGACCGGCCTTGATACGGACGGCGATGGGCTCTCTGACATGCTGGAAGATGCTCTGGGGACGAACTCAAATTTAGTCGACACAGATAATGACGGGCATAGTGATAAATCGGAAATGGAAGGCGGTTTTAATCCACTGCTTCCAAACGTTAACCTCGGTTTTAGTAAATGGTTTACCAGTCTTCAGCTAGGTAAAATATTTTTGCAGGTTGAGCAGAATGGCGAAGCCTGGTACATAAATCCGGCAGACTCTAAGCGTTATTTTCTGGGCCGGCCAGCCGATGCTTTCGCAGTGATGCGGAATTTAGGCCTAGGAATTTCTAATAAGGATTTTAGTAGTTTAAGTGAATAAATTAGATATATTTAAGATAATAAAAACTACCTTGGTTAATTGAGGTAGTTTTTTATGTGAAAATTATTCAAATACAGTGTGAATCATGTCGCCGACATAGTGGGTAATAATAATTACAATGATGGCAATAAGAAGATGTTCGGCAATTACCCGATGGGGTTTGGCGTTTTGTGACCGGGCAATAAACCAACTTAGGGCTGAAAGAAGGGTTAAGCCGTAAATAATACTAATCCAAATAGCGGTGGAAAGCGGAAATAATAGAACCGGGATAATAAAAGTAGAAGAAAAACACAATTTTGAAACAAATGTTGCGATAGTGGTTGACCATACCTGTTTTTCGGTTGTTTGTTTGTCTGATTCTTCGGAAATATGAATACCAAGAGCATCAGAAAAAGAATCAGCGATCGCAATACTTATGATGCCGCCTAGCACCACAAGTTTTGAGCCGACACTGGAGTGAAGACCAACCATCATACCGAGCGTAGTTATTATCCCAGATGTAAGGCCAAAACAAAAGCCTTTTAGAGCAGAGTTTTTCATAGTAATATAATTATATCTAAATTATCCCTTAATTTAGAGTTTTTTGCAAGAACTCTTCTAATATTTGCGTAGTAATTTAGAGAGTAGTATAATGATATAGTTAATAAATTTTATTAATATCTTATGCCTGAATTGCCCGAGGTCGAAACTATAGTGCGTGATTTACGCACGAGGATTTTGAACAAAAAAATAAATAAGATTGATATTTTACTGCCAAGGATTGTAAAATCAAGGAATTTTAAAAAGTTAATTTTGGGAAATAAGTTTATAGATATTGAACGGATAGGGAAGTTGATAGTGATTAGCCTGGAGAGTGGTTTGTATTTGCTTATTCACTTAAAGATGACCGGGCAGTTGGTTTACCTTTCTCATTCTACCTCACCCCCGGCCCCTCCTAC
>JAGLNE010000029.1 GCA_023139655.1 Candidatus Parcubacteria bacterium | reverse complement strand
GACAGAGTGATTAGAGGTTTTTTTAGCAAATACGTAAATCCTATTATTAATTAATTATTTAGCTTCGCCAATTGGCAATGTAAAAATAAATTCAGTTCCTTTTCCCTCTTCACTATTAACCATGATCTCTCCGCCGTGACGTTTAATAATATTTTTAACCATAAATAATCCCAAACCTGAACCTTCGGTTTGCATCCGGATAACATTTACAGCCCGGAAAAATTTAGTGAATAGTTTTGGTTGGTCTTTTTCCGGAATTCCAACGCCATTATCTTTTATCCGCACTTTGATAAACTTGTCGCCCGCCTCCACGCTTAGACTAATTTTACCGTGCTCTGGAGTATATTTAATCGCGTTTTCAAGCAAATTGGTAAGAGCCAAATCCATCTTCGTCTTGTCTATATATATTTTAGGCAATGACGACGGCAAATTCAAGGTAAACTTAATACTCTTAGATTCTAATACGTTTTCTTCACTACTGGCAATTTTATTAATGAGTGTTGCAAAATCTTCTTTATTAAAGGTATAACCAAAACGCCCCTCCTCGATCCGGGAAACATTTAACATGTCATTGACCAATTCAATGATCCGCTCATTGCTCTTATAACCCTTGCTTAAGAATTCTTTTTGTTCATCATTAAGCTCACCGACTTCGCCGTCCAATATCATTTTTATTACCCATTTTATCGCCGACAAGGGGGTGCGGAGCTGATGGGCGGCGATTGAAATGAATTCTGATTTCATTTTATCAATCATTTTTTCCCTCGTCAAATTATAAAATATTTTCATTACCCCAATCTTGTTTTTCTTGCTGTCAACGACCGGAGCGGTTATCGCCTTATAGGTTAATTCCTGGCCGCCAACAGTTATTACCAGCTCTTCCTCGTTGGGATTATTGGACTTTAACTCCTTGCTTGTTTTAATGCTAAAATCTTCCTGAATTAATTCTTTAAAATTTTCAAATGAATAATTATTCTTGGACGGCACTTCTTTGCCTAAATCATCGTCGCTAAAACCAAAGACTTCCATTGCCGACGGATTAATCAGATTGATCTTACTTTCAACATCAATTACTATTATCGGATCAATAAAATTCGATATAATAGCCGCGGTTTTATTGCGCTCCTCATCGGTTCTTTTCCGTGCTTCCTGCAGATCGGCAAAAGCACGGATAATCGATTTCTCTGAATTCTCCAACTGATTCAAGCGCTTGCTTAACTCAATATTAATTGACTTCAGTTTACGATCTTGTTCGGCTAATTTACTGGCATTGGCATCCAGTCTTTTAACCTCCTCTTCATCTGTTTGCTTCTCCAAGATCAGCTGCTGAGCCTGGGCCATTAATCTCTGTTCGCGCTTAAAAATAAGCTTAAAACTATAGCCGGACACAAAAGCGAGTACTATATAAAAATTTGAGGTTACAATTACACTTATTAAAGAAAAGGTTATATATCTAAGTTCAACCAATTCAGCGGCGTTAAAAATATCCCGGTTAAACACATATTGAATTAACAAATCCATATACCCGACCATTACCGAAACATTAACCAAAATGGCCGCGGCCAGCGCGGTAATTACCGCCCCTTTAGTGCCGAATATTATTGCCGCCGAAATAATCGGTAAAAAGAAAAAAACACTGGCAATTGACTCCTCGCCAACCAGACGCATTACAATAGTAAAAATGATCAATTCGATAATAATTTGCCCAACACTCAATATTTTTAAACGAATCTCTGACTGATGCTTTTTGATCGCACTTAGAACCCGATATAAATACGCGTTAATAATTAAATAAATCAAAAGCAAAAAAGAGATTGAAAAAAAAGTAAATTTAACTTCAAATATACTAATTAATGAATTGCCCAAAATACCGATCAAAAAAACCGCTACCATAGAAAACCAACGAGTAGTTATTATCCATTCATTAATCTCTAGTTTTCTTTTATAATTAAAATCCATTTATTATATATTTTACGCGTTTAACTCGCTGTTGTCATCCTGAACGAAGCGCTAGCGGAATGAAGGATCTCGTGGCTTTATCCACGGGATCCTTCGTCCCGATAACTCGGGACTCAGGATGACAGCAAATGCGTAAGCTCTAATTTAACCCTTCTTTATTACTTGTTTGATTTTGTCGGCTATTTCCTCGGTTGTAAAATGGGCTTTCACCAAATAATCATTGGCCCCCATGTCCATGGCCTTTTTTATATCTTCTTCCTGGCCTAAATTGGAAAGCATTATTACCGGTGTCTTGGCGACTTTTTTATCATTGTGCTTGCGAATTGCTGATAAAACCTGAAAACCGTCAATTGACGGCAAAATAATATCCAAAAGAACAATATCCGGCTTAACCTGGCTAACTGTTTCCAAGGCTTCCTGCCCGTCAATAGCGGCATAAACCTCATAGCCATCGTTGATTAATTTTTTCGAGCATATTTCTCTAAGAAACGCGTCATCTTCCACGAGCAGCACCCGGATGCCCAGCTGTTGGACATCTTTGTTTATACTTGAGTCAGGCACAGCCGGTTTATCCGACTCACGAGCCCGACCTTTCACTCCTAAATAATTACTTACTTTTTCCAAAACCTCCTGAGGACTGAACTCGGTCTTGATCAAATAATCGACTGCTCCCAATTTTTTGGTTTTTTCAATTTCTACCGGCTGTCCCGAATTAGAAATAATGATCACCGGAATGGAAATATTTTCGGCCCGCATTGCCTCCATCACCTCGTAACCGTTTTTTTTGGGCATGACAATGTCCAAAAGAATTATATCAGGACGCTTTGACCTGATTTTTTTTAATCCACTTTCACCGTCAGTAGCACATTCCACCCTGTAGCCCGCGGCTTTCAATTTGGTAACCAATAAATCAATTAATGTTTCTTCGTCTTCTATGACTAATATCTTTTTTTTATTGTCTGACATATATTTTAATTATTTTTAAATAAAGTATAACTAAT
>JAGLNE010000028.1 GCA_023139655.1 Candidatus Parcubacteria bacterium | reverse complement strand
TTTAAAACCCAGCCTAACTTTTTTTAAACTAGCAAAATTTTTATTTCAAAGTAACCTTGGCGCCAGCCTCTTCTAGTGTCTTTTTAGCTTCATCGGCTTCTTCTTTCTTTACGCCTTCCTTAATTACCTTAGGAGCGGCATCTACCAAATCCTTAGCGTCTTTAAGGCCCATGTCGGTAATCACGCGAATCGCTTTGATCACGGCGATCTTGTTAGCACCGGCCTCTGATAACTCTACGTCAAATTCGGTTTTTTCCTCAGCTTCCTCACCAGCAGCACCGGCCGTAGCACCAGCCATCATCATTGCCGGAGCGGCAGCGGAAACGCCAAATTTATCCTCAAGGATACTAACCAATTCAGCCAAATCCATGACTGACATTTTTTCAATCTCCTCAACTAAGGATTTAAACTTAGCCGGGACCTTTACGTCCTTTTTGTCTTTTTTGGATTCTTCAGCCTTAACTGCGTCATCCTTTTTTTCTTCTGACATTTTATTGAATGTCATCCTGAACGAAACGTTAGTGAAGTGAAGGATCTCGCCTCTACATCCACGAGATTCTTCTTCCGCTTCGCGGAATCAGAATGACAATATTATTTTATTAATTTATTATTTTACTTTCTTATTTTTCTTATTTATCTTATTTTTCCTATTTAGATTCTTGTACCGCTTTAAGCACGTTTACTAATCCCCTTAGATTTCCGGCCAAGACATTAACAAAACCCGAAACCGGAGCATTAATTGAACCAACCAATTTGGCATAAAGTTCATTTTTGCTTGGCAACTGAGAAAGCTTCTCTACTTCCTCGGCGCTTATTAGCTTGTTTTCCAAAATGCCACCGACAAAATCCAAGGTCCCTTTATGCTCTTTTTGGAAATCAGCTACTGCCCTAGCCGGCGCTACTTCGTCCACGTAGCCGAATACGGCGGCAATTTTACCTTTAAACTGCTTGATATCAACATCTTTAAGGCCAATTTTGTCCAAGGCTAAACGCAGCAAAGTTTTCTTTACCACCAAATACTCACTATCTTGTTCTCTTAATTTTTGGCGCAGTTCATTATTATCACTTACGGTTAAAGAATTAAAACTAGTAAAAACAACCGATTTTGATTGGTCTAACTTTTCTTTTAAATCATTAAAGATAACAACTTTTTGCGCTTTGGTCTTCGCCATATATTTTATGTTATTCTAATGTCATTCTGAGAAGCGTAGCGACGAAGAATCTCGTCTCTATATCCACCCCGGTAGAAACTACGTTTACACGGGGCACAGCGGGATTCTTCACCCGCTTCGCGGATTCAGAATGACAAATAAATATTATTCGTAAATTTGTACTTGATTCGTTGATTCGTGGGAAACAAAAAAATGCCTTACCAAAGACAGGTTAAAGCAATTTGAAATAATTACCTCGGCAGGTCTTATAAACGTAGTGCCTGCTGTCTTTGGTTATTTATTTATAATAGCTAGTGTAATAAATTTTGTCAAGTGTTTGCTTATTGACTAATATTAGCACTAGAAAACAATATAAAAAATCTCTAAACAACTATTTGCCCTCTTTATAATTAAATATTGGCCCAACCGCAATTACTTTTTTACCGTCCTTTTCATAAACAACTATAAGCAATTTAACTCCGCTAATTAACTCTGACATCCCAGCCCCAGTTTCTAAGTTTATCCTAAAGCCGCTAGTCCCCTTATTCAGAGTAGTATAATGAGTGGCAAAATCAGTAATTAGCTTACAATCGTCGCTGCTTAATTCATCCTGATTTTTAACTTTTTCTTCCAGCTGACTTAATTCGCTTAACTTATTTTTTAGTTCCTTCAATTCTATTGAGGCGGCATTAGTTTTGTCAGCCACCCCCAGAGCGGATAATATTTCAAGTAACATGTCGGTCTTGGCAATAAGGACATGTAGAAAATAAATATTTGACTCAATATAATTCAAGGAGTTGCACTCCTTAAACGCGCCTAAACTATAATCTTTGTCATCTTGCTCATACACCTTAAGTTCGTCTTCGGTCGTATGTAGATTAACCCACGACCCCAATATCGTATTCAAGTCTTTTTCGCTTTGCCATAATTCATTCCTGGCAAATATCGGCATTGTGTCAGCTGAATAATTAAGCAGTGACTTAGCCACATCAAGCGTCAGCCAATACATATTGTTATTCCAGGCATTGATATTAAAATCATTCAATTCCTCCCTAAGAGCCGCGGACTTCGTGCCATAAAGAGCATAATTTGAGTTTATTCTAAAATATTCATTACTTTCGATTGGTGAAATGATATTAAAAA
Organism: Candidatus Parcubacteria bacterium; assembly: GCA_023139655.1. Lineage (GTDB taxonomy): Bacteria > Patescibacteriota > Patescibacteriia > Patescibacteriales > UBA12075 > JAGLNE01. The sequence goes on along the minus strand of JAGLNE010000028.1, from coordinate 5,856 downwards.
TATCAAGGCCGGTTCCCCGGCAGCGGTAGTTTCCGGTCTTCTTGTCAACGCACATAGTTATCACGTCTCTGGGCAAATCGTCTGACAGCGGAGCCATATCCTGGCCGACCAAACGTCCCAACAAATAATCATTTGGCCAATACGAATCTTGCAACAGGCGCATACCAATGAGAGGCTTATTTTCGTCAGTCCGATCCATCGCCCCTTCCAGCGGAGAAAAACGTATAGAAGCAATCTCATTTTGTAATTTTTTTAAATCCTTAGCGCGCTGATCGTTTTGATTGCTATATATTTCCGCAATATCATAATCAATACCAAAGGTGTCTTCGTACGCACTCGTGTAGTTTAGATAAGTTAAATCGCTTCTTAGACCGTTAAAAAAAGAAATAAATTTATACACTATTGCCCATTGATTCTTTAATTCCTGATTATCGTTTAAATCTTTAGTCAGATAAGCGGCTGCCACCGAGCTAATAAGCCAGTCCTCATAATCCAAAAAACAATTAGGGCAAGTATCAATTCTATAATACAGTGGGAACTCTGAATTCAACCATTGGATCGCCAGAAAAAAATTATTTAATTTAGAATTTGCCCGATAATTATCCGGCACCTTAAATACGCTATAATCCTGAGGATACATTAAAATTGGAGATTTACTCAAGCCCTTAGCGCCTTTTATCAACTCATATTCTTGCTCTAGGCTTTGTTTTAATTCCTCGGGAACGTCAAAATTGTATGAATAAACATCCAACTCGGAAAATTTATTTATATCAATAAAACTTTTATCAGTATTTATCTGGCTCTCCTTGGGCATCAAGAGTTTCAAAACCATGGCCAGCCAGGCTGTTTCCATTCTCTCCCCTTCCAGGACCGGATCATTGGCCAGACCAAGGTCGGCTAAACGCTTTTTATACCTGGTCAAAGATATATCGTATAAGGACTTATAGATATGCCAAACCGTATCATAAAAAGCACTGCGCTCCACCTCTTTAAAAACTTGCTTAAGCTCATTCTGAAAATAATAATATATAAAATCGTTAGTAACCATTATCGGAATATCCTTGGCTTCCAATAAACGATATAAATCATAAAAAGTATCCGCGTCTTTAGAGAATTGGTTGCTGGTTATACTAAAACCATTGTTATTTAAATCCTCAGTAAGCGAGTCAATATCCATTTTCCTGGATACATCGTAAAAATTCATTATATCGGCTTTAGCGTTTATTGGCAGGCTATAGCTCTCTACCGCGCCAGTATCCTTAATCGGCGGCAAGAAAAAATTTCCAAAAGTTATTAACTCGGTTTGAGCGCTATCAATACCAAAATCGCCATTTTTACCATTACCCTTAGAGCTGCCTTGTTCAAACGGTAAATATCCGCTTGATGTGCTAACGGGCGATGATTGGTGCTGTGGGGCACTCGATTCCGGAGTCAAAGCTGGCCTCTGAATCAAATAAAAAACTACTGCCAATAAGACAATGATCACGGCTCCCGCTCCGCTATAGATTGCGATTCTTAATCTGGAATGTGTTTCATCTTCAATAACCGGTCCGGGCTGAAAAGGACTCGCATTATTATCTCTTTTTTTCAGCTCACTTTTTTCTTTTCCGTCATCAACAAACATAATTATGTAAAAAAATATTGATTAATTAAACAATATATTTATATCCAATCGCTAGTCGGTATTAACTAATATTATAGACGACAGACAGCAGACAACAGCGGTATATAATTATACTTTCTATATTATAACATATTTATGCGTTAATAACAAAAAAAACAATAAACTTAAAGCCCATTGTTTTTTCATCTTTCCTGTGGTCTGTGGTCTGCCGTCTGTGGTCTTAACCTATTTTAAATATTTATTTTTATTTGACAAATGCTCCTCATAGGTACGGGAAAATATTGTTTCCTTAGTATCCTGACGGTTAAGGTAAAATAAATAGTCACTATCTATCGGATTTATTGCTGCCATAATAGATGATAGGCCAGGGCTGCAAATCGGTGCAGGCGGCAAACCGTAATATTTATACGTGTTATAGGGCGAATCAATTTCCAAATCTTTATACTCTGCTGCCGGATCATTTTTACCGGTTATATAATTAATACTGGAATCCACTTCCAAGCGCATACCAATGTCCAATCTTTTATTCAAAATCCCGGAAACGATTCTCCTGTCCTCGTCCTTGGATACTTCCTTCTCTATAATTGAGGCCATGGTAATTATTTCAGACAAAGTTTTGTCCTGTTTTTTGATTTCAGCTATCATTTCCTCGGTTATACGAGTAGAAAAATTACTTAGCATTTTTTCTATAATATCACTCGCAGTAGCATCTTTAAATATCCTATAAGTATCAGGAAATAAATATCCCTCTAAAGATCGGCTAGCCGGCACGCTGCCCATAATCTCTGGCATGGAAAACGCAAAAGGCCAATTACTGATCGGCTGTTTAGTTAATTTTTCAAATTCTCCGGGTGAAACTATGTTCAGGCTAGAAAGATATTCGTCTATTTCATCAATCTTCCAGCCCTCAATAATTTTGATAGTAATTTCCTGGTCCTCTGTTTGCCCAGTTGATAAACGCTCCACCATATCTCTTATTGACATTTTGGTGTTTAACAAATAAGTGCCGGCCTGCAAATTAGACTCCAGCTCATTCTGCCAAATATAAATTTTAAATATATTCCGGCTTTTGATAAGCCCGACATCAAATAAATTACTGGCGATTTCGTCTACTCCCTCACCTGAAGTTACCGTAAAAGACAAGGCCGACTCATCCTGGCTTACAGGAGTCGTAAATCCTTGCCAATAATAAAAATACCCCCCAGCTACCGCGACTAATATAATTAAAAAAAATATTTTTTTCATTATTTTTTCTTTTCAAAATTATAATCCTTGGCTTTTTGTATTAAGGTAGAGCTTGAACGTATTTTTTCTCCCATTCCATCTACCATTTCAATCTCCAGTTCTTTACATACACCAGTCTCCGGTGCTTCACCTTGATGGCGGTCGCCGCCTTGAGCAAAAATATCCGGCTTTATTTTTCTTAAAGATTCGCAAACGCTCTTGTCCTTGTCAATTGAAGGAAATACTTCATCAACATAGCGGATAGCTTCAACTATTTTCTTACGATCCTTTTCCGGCATGAACGGAACCCGGCCTTTCAGGCCCACCTGATGATCGCTGTTTAAAATTACAACCAAATAATCACCAAGTTTTTTGGCTTTTTCCATCATTTCCAAATGCCCAACGTGCATTGGATTAAAATAGCCGCTAACAACCACAACCTTTTTACCTTTTTTTGAATTCATATGAAATATTTAGTTATCATTAATTAACGGGACGAATATAAATCCCGGGTATCTTTTTTCTTTTGTTTGCCCATTTTTACCCTTATCAATCACTACCATATCTTGCGTAGACATTGTTTCACCAATTGGCAAAACTAGCCGGCCGCCGATCTTGAGCTGTACCAAAAGATTCTTTGGTACTTCTTTGGCCGCAGCCGCTACTATTATCTTATCAAATGGCGCGTATTCAGGCAATCCCTTGTAACCATCGCCCTGGATTATTCGCGCTTGCTTGCTGGAAATAAAATTATATTTATTTATATTACACTCGGCAAACTCGGCCAATTCTTGTATTCGTTCCAGGCCGTAAACTCTGCCTTTTGGGCCAACAATCTCCGAAATCAGGGCAACACTCCAACCCGAACCGCTGCCCACATCAAGAATCTTGTCCCCTGATTTCGCTTGCAATAGCTCAAGCATAAAGGCCACGGTTAAAGGCTGGGAAATTGTTTGCCCATGATCGATCGGCAAGGGTTCATTTAGTCCTGCCATTTTCTTATATTTTGGCAACAAAAAATCTTTACGCTTAATTTCCTTAAAAGCTTCAATAATTCTTGGTGTTTTTAAATATCCATCCCTAATTAATTTTTCAATTAACTTCTCCACTTGTTAATTTTAACAAATTATGATATAATATAAATAGAAAAATAAAACACGATAGTAAGCAAAAAAACAAAAACCAAACAAAAAAATAAAATGAAAACAAAAACCAACGAAAATGGATTTTTATATTGGCGTGTTTCTCTATTATGCGTAATAATAGGGATTTTTTTATTGCCTCAATTAGCTTTTCTTTTTTCGATCACAGACGAAAATATTATTAATATAACTAACAAAGAAAGGATTAAGGAAAACCTTAATCCTTTAACCGCTAACCAGCTCCTTGGTAAAGCCGCCTATGATAAGGGGCAAGCAATTATGGCTAGCCAAAGATTCGGCCATAACATCCTGGATGAAAAATTTTCCCACTGGATCAAAGAAGCCGGGTATCAATATTCCTATATTGGCGAAAATCTGGCAGTTGACTTCTATACTAACGAAGGAATAATGAAAGCCTGGCTTAAGTCCCCTACCCACCGGAAAAATATTCTTAATGAAAAATTTTCCGAGATCGGCGTAGCCGTTGTGTCCGGCAATCTTGACGGAAAAGAAACCACTCTGGTGGTGCAAATATTCGGCCGCCCGCTGGCTATCGCTTCGGCTAATCCCCAAACCGTTGCCAAGTCCAATGCTTTTACTAATCAATTATCTATTCTGCCAGAAGCCGTGCCAAGCACTTTTAGCGCGATTGAAACTGCGTCAGGCGTTAATCTTTTTGCCTCACTTCCTGAATATTCTTATTATCACTGCTTAAATGCATCAACAGAAACTATTAATAAAACCGGTAATACTATCATGAATTCTATTATCCCCGGATCTGCCGATTTCCTGGCCCTAAAACAAATTAGCCAATACTCTGCGTATCTATTCTTATTCTTGCTACTAATCTTAATTACTTTTTTAGGACTTACACGTTTAAATCAATATCAGCGTAAATCTGTTTGATCTGTGTCATCAGTGTTCTAAAAATAATTAATAAAACGCAGGCGCATAAGTCCTCTTTTTATCTCATCCTGAATTTAAATACTCGAAAGTATCTCACATAAGCCACCATAAGTAACCGGCCAGTACCAAGGCCAGGGCAAAGCGGTAGTAGGCAAAAGCGTGCAAGCTATATCGCGCGCTAAAACGTAAAAAATATTTAATCGCCACTAGCCCACTAAAAAAAGCAGTTAAAAAGGCAATAAATAAAACAATGTACTCACCCGCGATCAGGCCAGATGCCAATAAATCCGGCAGCTTGAATAAATTTGCACCCAGAATAATTGGTAAAGACAATAAAAAGGAAAATTTAACTGCCTGCTGACGCTTTAAACCCATGAGTAACCCGGCGACTATAGTTATCCCAGACCGGGATGTACCGGGAATTAAGGCAATTGCCTGAAACAAACCGATTAATAACGCCGTCTTCCAGGTTAACTCTTTATAATCTTTTATCTGTTTGCCTATTTTTTCTGAGGCAAAAAATAATACACCAACAATGATTAGCATTATTACCACAACGTAAGTAGAGCGAAAATGAGCGGTGATAATATCTTCTCCTAAAAATCCAATAATCGCGGCCGGAATAGTAGCAATAATAATATACCAGGCTATTTTATCTTTGCGGGCAAGCAAATTTTTAATAATTAGAACAATATCACGCCAAAAATATATTAGCACTGCCAAAATGGTGGCTAAATGCAAAACCACGTCAAAAACCAGGTCATTTTTGATCGGCAATGTAAACAAATCATGCAGAATTACCAAATGACCCGAACTGGACACCGGAATAAACTCAGTTATGCCCTGAGTAATTCCAAAAATTATTGCAACTATATAATCCATAAGATAACAAATAATTAAATTCGAGTGTCAAATTAAAAAAACTAAGATAATTTATTTTGATTTTTGATATTTGATATT
>JAGLNE010000027.1 GCA_023139655.1 Candidatus Parcubacteria bacterium | reverse complement strand
GGAATAAATATCATAAGCCCGCTCATAATGGCCGGATTTTTCAATTACTGTTGGAACAAGTGACATATGGTTTATTATATTATTTACGAATTAAGGATAACTTAAATATTTTTTTTAGTCAATCTATCAAGTATAATAGATATAATCAAAATGCAAATCTCAAAATGCAAAATGACAAATCAAAATGTCTAAATTTTTGCATTTTGATTTGTCATTTTGCATTTTGAGATTTGATTTTTGATTTTATTATTTAACATAATAACGTTCACCATCTTTAACTAACTTCGCGTCAAGCATAAAGGCTGAGGCCTTGGTATGGCCACCGCCGCCAAGCTTTTTGGCTAACGCGGATACGTCCACTTTATCACTGGTACTGCGCAAACTGCCTTTTATTTTACCATCTTCTGTTTCTCTAAGAAACAAAATAGCATCGGTTTCAGCCAAATTGGAAAGATATCCGGGAACGCCTTCCATTTCTTCATCACTGGCCTTGGTTTTAATAAAATCTTTTCTGGTTAATACAGTAAAGGCAATATTATATTTTTTATTAATACTTAAACGATGCATGGCAATTCCCCAAATTTTCAACCCACCTATACTTTTATTGCGCTGAGTATTATCCAGAATGGTAGGAAAACGCGCGCCGTAAACAAGCATATCAGAAGCAACTTTAATAGTTTTATCGCTTGTACTATCGTACATTAGATTGCCGGTGTCGGTTAAAATCCCGGTCAAAACACAAGTAGCAATATTTTTACTAATTTTAATTTTATTTGCTTTGCAAAAATCATAAAGCAATTCCGAAGTAGACGAAATTTCAGTGGTTCTGATCTCCAAATCACTATAGTCATCAACTCTGGGGTGATGGTCAAACTCAATAAATATTTGTTTGCTATTTCGCGTAGATATCTCATCAACTAAAGCGGTCCGGCTTAATTCGCCACAGTCAAGAGCAATAATCAGATCAAAAGAAAAAAAATTCAGTTTACCCTTATCGCTAGTAATTTTTTCAACACCAGGCAAAAAACTATATGGCGTTGGGGGCTGATCTTTGCAAAAAGCTGTAAATTTTTTGCCAAAAGAATCAAGTACATCACCCATAGCACAAATCGAAGCCAAAGCATCACCATCAGGGCGATAATGAGTTACTAGGAGAATATTGTTAGCCGCTTTTATCTTTTTAAGGGCTTCTTTATGCTTATTATCTAACATTATTTTTAATTGCTTGCTCAAGCTCTTCAGCTTTCCTTTCGGTCGGATCGATCTGCCAGCGCAATCTTGGCATATTTTTTAAAACCAACCTTTTATTAAGATGCTTAATAAAATTTGAATTCTGTTTTTTTACTTGGCTTAAAGCCGTGCCGGTCTTATTGTCCGGCAATACCGAGATCATAACTGTTGCTTCGCGCAGGTTCGCCGAACACTTGACCCGGGTAACCGTGATCAAAGCATCCGGCATTTCCACCAGCTCATTTATTAGCCTGGCTAACTCTTGCGCCAGTTGCTCGTTTATTTGGTCCATTCTAGACATATTTTGTTTATTAATTCTAAGGCAAAAATTCCAGGCTGCTAAAAACTAAAATAGCTGTCATCACGAGGAGTGAAACGACGTGGTGATCCCGAGATAAAAGCGACTAATCACGGGATTGCCACAGCGCTTCGCGCTTCGCAATGACAATTAGTTTTTGGCAATCTGGAATTATTTTAGTTTGCTAATTGTCTCTTCATTCTTATAAAATTGAAGGATGTCATTCTCCTCTACCGTAACATTGCTCTTCAGTTGAAGACCGCATTCCTCACCCTTTTCAACCTGCGACACTTCTTGTTTCCCGGCCTGCAGGCTGGTAATCTTCCCTTCACCGATTATTTCTTTATTTCTAAGTATCTCAACCAAGACATTATTTTCAATTCGCCCCTTTTTAACCTTCCCGCCCAGGATCTGAACTTTTTTCTCAGTTCGAAATATCGCCACTACAACCAAACGTCCAAGATCAAGTCGATTAACTACTGGGGAAATCGCGCTCTGCATACGCTCTTTAATATCGTTAATCAGATCATAAATTATAGAATAAAGCTTAACTTCAACATTTTTCTCCCGCGCCACCTCCTCCATCGTGGACAATAATTTAACATTAAAACCGACAATTAAAGCGTCAGACGCTTCCGCGCGCTTGATATCACCGTCGGTAATATTGCCCAACCCTTTATGAATAATATTTACCATCACTTCCTTGGTGTTTATTTTCTCAAGCGACTCTTCTATTGCTTCGGCTGACCCGAGAACATCGCTTTTAATAACTATATTTATTTTAGCCGCTTGATCATTTTCCTCACCATTCTGCTCTGGCGCGGCCGTGTGGCAGACGTCAGCCCCTTTATAGTTTTTGAATTTAATTTTGTCGCCATCGCCGACCTCAATTATATCCCCTACTTGGGGCAAAGTTTTAAAACCAATGACTTGTGCCGGGGTAGAGGGCGGGGCGGTCTTTATATCGTCACCACGGTAATCCTTAAGGCCGCGGACCTTGCCTACGCTAATATTATTAGAGCATAATTTATCACCGTTTTTCATGGTCCCGTTCTGGACCAATATCGTGGCCACCGGGCCGGCCCCTTTATCAACATGCGATTCAATTACAGTACCCATTGCATCCGAAAGAGGGTTAGCCTTGATATGGTCAGACTCGGTTTCGGCAGCTAACAGAACCATATCTAATAATTCATCTATGCCTGTGCCTTTAAGCGCTGAGATGGGGACACAAATTATTTTCCCGCCCCAGTCTTCGGGGACAATGCCTAGTTTACTCGAAAGTTCTTGTTTTACTTTATCAATATTTGCTTCCGGCTTATCTATTTTATTTATTGCCACCACATAAGGGATCTTAGCGGCTTCGATTATTTTAAACGCTTCTACTGTTTGCGGCTTTACGCCGTCATCGGCCGCCACTACCAAAATAGCAATGTCGGCGATACGCGCCCCACGACTGCGCATAGCAGTAAAGGCCTCGTGCCCCGGGGTATCAATAAAAGTAGTTAATTTATTGTCTTTTTTGGTCTGATAAGCACCGATATGCTGGGTAATACCGCCGGCCTCACCGTCTATAACATGCGATTTGCGCACCGCGTCCAATAGCTTGGTTTTGCCATGGTCAACATGGCCCATTACCACTACTACCGGTGGACGAGCCACTAAATTCTCTTCTTTTTTTAAAATGGCGATTATTTTATTCTCTTCACATTCCTCGTCTCCATCTTCACATTCCTTTTTGCTCACTTTAAAACCAAGCTCAGAGCCGACCAACCAGGCGGTTTCATAATCAATTTTTTCGTTTAAAGAAGAAATAACGCCATTTTTCATTAATTCACCCAGGACGATGTTGATTGGTATATTGGCCAGAGCGGCAAACTCTCTTACTGTGATAAAAGCCGGAATACTTATCTCTGTATTTGCCTCTACTTTTACTTGCTCCTGCTTAGCTTCTTCTTCGGCTTTATCTTTTTGCTCAATGATCTGCCTACGCAAACGCGGCCAATCACGAATTATTTTATTAGCTACATTGCGATTTACTTTAATCGCTTTTTGGCCAATATCATAACCAAACTGCGGCAGATGATTGCGCAATTCTTGGGGGTTGATTCTAAGTTGTCTGGCTAGTTCAGAAATATTCATAGTTATTGCCTTCGGCAAGCCGCAAACACGAATGCGGCACATACGAATTAAAAAATAAAAAAGAGGACATAAGTCCTTAATTTGATTTTACTTTACAACAAATACTGATTAAAGTCAATTCGACAAAACAACTCTACTTTTTCCAATCCACGATTCGTAGCCCCTGGCCTTGTTTCTTGACTACTAATTTCTGGCGCTCTTTCTTGCCTTGCCGTAGCTTTATGCGAAGGCAGGCCACTTTAATTCCTTAACAATCTCTTTGGGGATGTTAATGTAATAACTTCCCCGATTATTTTTTATTAATTTTCTTGACATATTTTACGATGATTAATCAATGATCAATCATTAATTAATCATGAAATGTTTATACCCAAATTGTACCGCGTTTTTATTTCTAGGGCAAATAAAAAAGGGGCGATGACGTAAAACGTGCACCACCCCTCTATATACTATTTTCAAACGAACGTAATTAATAATTGTCGAAAAGGCCGTATGGCGTATCCAATTCAACTTTATTGTCGCCCTTATCTCTCTCTTCACATACCCCGAGCTCAAGACAGGCAATATTGGTATCATTGGCTAATTCATACAACGCCGTTTCAAATTCTAGATTGTCTTCACCGACAATATCAATTCCAATACCACAATTGAAGTCACGAAACATTTTTTCCCAATCTGAGCCGGATTCCCTTTGAATGAGCTGGAACAATTCGGGAGGTGCAGGCATTTTCTTTTTGTACAATATGCCACTCCCGACATGCCCGATCTTTGTAGCTCCACCACCAGTATTCATACTGATTCCGTGAAGCATGTGGGAAATACCTTTTTCCCGCAACTTTTCTAGAAGCAGCCTGATAAGTATCGACCAATGCCTGGTGGGCGAAATCAGAGCATCACTAACTGACATTCCAGATAAACCATCGTCGCATTCGCCGACCAGGAACCTCCCTTTGTAAGAGCCTTCTGGACGAATCAAAAACGGATATTTTTCGGTATAAACCTTCCGCATGAGATAAGTTCGGCCCAGAGTCGCGCCATTCGACATCAAACCGGAATTGATTTCATTCTCCCAAGTAGCCTGACCGGTGCTAACGAAACCGAAGATTTTATCGTTGTCCTGCACATTACCGATGACAATGTCTTTCCGAAGCGCCCGAGCATTAACACAAACATCAAAGACAATACTATGTACCTGATCTGGCAAATCGGCAGTTTCGCCACCCAGCCAGTAGATATTGAACCCGTATGAACGATAAAGGTCCCTTAATTCGGCCATACGAATAGCAACCTGCTCCATGATCTCGTCTTTGGGTACCTTGTCCTCGATGTCTTTGATATTGATAACATCGGTAACCATAATCGTTCCGAAAACGAAACCACTGGCTGCAATATCGCCCATATTCATTTCCCAAGCATCATCGACCGCTCCACGAACAACTTCGATGTTTCCGGTCTCTTGAAAAATAAGTAATCGCTGTACGAATTTACTGCCGTCGCCGTCGTTGTGCTGAGTTTTGCCGTATCTCGAATCGTCAGGATCGATTATAATATTAACAAATGCACCCGGATAATCATTGTCGACGCGCCTGGTGAACGCTTTTCTGACGCTTTTTTTGGCTGCATCCACACCAAGCTCCTTATACAAATCTTTTTCTGCCATAACTACCTCCTTTCCTTTCGGTTTATCTGTTTTAAATATAAAAAGAGCGGCCCGAAAAGGTCCCCCTTGGTTTGATTTAACTAAACTTTAGCTTATGCTAGGTAAAAAGTCAAATAAAAATCCCACCAGAGTCCTCCAGGTCTGGTGGGAATATAAAACAAAATTTATAGTTTACGCTGCCAGCTTTAATAGTGCGGCCGGCGGCTTTTCAGAAAGATCATTTGTGCTTGCAAGGTAGTTCCTGGCATTTTGCAAGAACTTTACCCACGGGGAAGTTTTGCGTTTACGCCACCCCCACGGAGTATATGCCCATTGCCAGGTCAGGCAAGTACGAACAACATGTGGCATCAAGGCAAGATGACGGCCGTCTTTAGAGCAGAGCGAACACATTCCACCGCTTGGGTTGAAGGGGTACTCTACCGTTGTTCTCATGTCGTCATCGGCGTACAAAATTGGAGTAAGGCGAAGCCGCAGAACTTCTTCGAGAATGTGCTTATCAGGAAAATAAAGCTTACCTTCTCCGTTTGCTACCCAGATACCGAGCGTACTTCCTTCCATGCCCTGAGTAAAAACACAGGGGCTGGCAACAATATTTGCCGCGACGAATCTTGACTCAAATTTACGAGAATCGCCCCAGATAAAACGAGGCTGTTTTGACCAAGGGATACTCGGATAAGGAACAACTTCTATTTGCGGCGCGACTTGAGCGCCATTGCATTCATAGAATCCGAGGGTATCTGGCCTGCCGACAAAATTGAAGATTTCCTCTCTCGATCTCGGATGATTAAGAATTTCACTTCCCCAGCCGACTCCGGCGCCGGGAATGTCACCGTCGCTAAAGCCACCGACAAGAGCGATCATACGAAGAATCTCCAGGGATACTTTACCTTTTTTCAGGTCATTCATGTTGATATCCCACGGTTCAAATCCGTTCAGGTAGAATGCTTTAGCCATTTCGCGATCTGTATTACTCCCGCGGGTTCGCAGAATCCCAATTCTTGGCCGATCATTCGCGTGAATGATCCGCGATGATGTTTTTCGTACACCAAAGCTGGCCTGGAACTTCATTCCCGACCGGTCATAGACTGCCTTTCTCTCTTTGCTGGCAATTTCAGAATTAGGAGCTTTTGTTTCTTCCATTTTAAAACCGGTTGTCTCCCAGATATCACGGAGCATCAGCATGCTCTTTTGGAGCACCGTATTCCCGTTGGCGTAAATCACAATATCCTTTTTCTTGGTTGTTTTACCCAAGTTATGGAGCCAGGTATTCAAGCCATACTTCACGGCAATCTTCCTGATCGCAGTTTCCGTTTTTGGCATGCATTCAAAAACATAACCGGCTTCTTGGTTGAATAAGGTTCTCAGGACTGTGATGTTTCTGTCGTCCTTAGACCGGAAATCAAGATTGATCCCACAATTTCCAGAAAAGGCCATTTCAAGCACCGTCTGAATTATGCCACCATCGCTTCTGTCATGATAGGCCATAATCAACTCTTTCTCGATTAATTCCTGCACAAAAAGGATTGCGTTGGTGAGCATTTTGTCGTCATCAATATCGGGTGCGGTACTTCCAAGCATGTTAAATACACGGCCCAAAACCGAGCCACCCATACGAGTCTTGCCCTTGGCGATATCGAGGTACATCAATCGCGAATAGCCCGGACGCTTTATATCCGAAGTAACCTTTACGGTAATATCATCCATTGGCACGTAAGCCGAAGCGATAAAGGTACCCGGGGATGTGATCTTCTTGATCAGACTCTTAATAATTGCCTCACAAGCCATGTTAAGAGAATCCTTCCCGGAATTGATGCGTATGCCAAGTTTTTTAACAAACTCAGTTGCTGCTTCAACCCCATTAAACAAGCGCACACCTTCGCCAGGAACTTTGACTGCCCACATCCAATTGCCGCAAATATTAACGGCTTCAATGCTCTGGAATTTGGCACCGGCCAAATTGAGCAGCATTTCGGAAATACTCATCCGCACCATCGCACCGGCATTAAGCAGGCCGATAATTGGCTGCTCTCCGATTGAAATGGCGGCACCGGTTGTTTGCAGCATTTCGTTTGCGACCACTCCGTAATCCGCCAAAGGCAATTGACAAGGACCAACCATTTGTTGCTGGGCAATAAGCCCCGATACACTTCGGTCAACCTTATTGATCATGGTGCGCTTTGAAGCAACGTCAATCAAGCGCATAGTCCGGTTGAGCGCGTCATCAACAGTCAGATCTTCCGGTGGCGCAAAGGGCTTGCCGATCAACTCAGCGCTTTCCAAAACTTTGGTTTCCTGGGGAAGGTCACTTCCAAGCAGCTCTTCCATGTTAAATTTAACCGGAGTGGAATCGTCTCTTTCATCATAAAGAGTGAATACTCCATCGCCAGTAACATCACCGATTTCCTGAACCGGACAATCTTCGCGCTTGCAAATCTGCTTGAAAATTTCGGCGTTTTCCGATCGAATAAGCACAACAATGACTTCTTGGCATTCATTGGAAAAATACACCAATTGACTCATTGTTTTGTCGCCCATTGGAATCCGGGCAAGATACATAGTGCCTCCAGCCGGATACAGTGCTTCGGGTCCGCAATTACCTATCCCTCCAGCCCCTGAATCATGAAATTTTTCTGCTGGATTTTTTGGTCCAAGCTCGGCGCAGCCACGAACAACGTTTATTCCAAGTTTTTCCATGATTGCGTCACTACGCTGAACACCTGATTCATCAAATTTTCTCTCTTTTTCGCTCTTTTTAAGCTCATCAGAACTTCTTCCGGCACCGCCAACACCCACCGGGTGTGAGTCACCGCCGAAACGGAATAATTTCATGCCTTTTTCCGCAGTCCTGCCCTCGATCAGCTCTTCATCAATCTCACCGATGCCAGCTGTGAACATGATGGTTTTTCGATAACCTGACCAAAAATCGGTCAACTCGCCATCAATTCTGGCTTGAAGCATCATCTCGTGTGAACGGGTTGATCCACAAATTACCGACTCCCCGATTTTATTGCCAAAGTCATAGGATCCGGTATGAGAGCCCCACAAAATATCCAAGGGGGTCTCAATGCCTTGGGGGTCTGGGCCATACTTGATCTCCCAGGGAAGATCGTAGCCGGGAATAAAAAGATAGCCAACCATAAAGGCGGTTGTGCCAGCGATGATCAAGCCGCCGCGACCGGTGGCAAGATTGTCACGTACTCTTCCGCCGGTTCCGGTTTCGGCCCCGGGCACGGAATTAACGGTTGTCGGGTAATTGTGGGTTTCTCCGTTAAAAGTAAAACAATACCTCACTCTTTTAACAATATAGGGGGATGGACCAGCGGGATTTGCCGGTCGTAAGGCTAGAGTGTCAAAGCCCTTGATAACCGAACTATTGTCATGAAAATGAGAAATGCTATTACCCGGGTTCACTTCAACCGTTGACTCAATCATTTCCATCAACGTGTGGGGCTTTAAAACACCGTCAACTTGCTGACGAGCATTAAAATGCGGATGTCGGCTATGTTCTGATATCCCCTGGCCACACATGAACAGGTAGACATCAGTCGGATTTTTCTGGTACTTAACGCAAAGGTTGTAGATATGCCGAAGTTGAGCTTCTCCGAGGTTTGCACCAAGATCTTCATTTGCTTTTACTAAGGCGGTAAAACCTTTACCCAAAACATCGATCACGACGGTTGCTTTTGGCGTTATGTTTGTTTCAAAAGTAACCAGCCGGTCAGGATAAATTTGCTCCGTCATAAAATCATAAAAAATAAAATTTATCTCATCCTGGGTATTCTGATCAGGTTGTTTGCCGTCTTTGAAGGTAAATCTATGACGACAAATTCGCTCCAGCCGAGTTATTGTTTCAAGACCAGAGGAATGGCAAACAGCAACCACCCTGGTTGACCAAGGCGAAACTCTTGAAGGTTTAGTCCCGATCGGAACGACAAAGTCTTGATCGCCAAAAAATGAATTTTGCCCAAAACCTTTTGGCTCATACGATATCGAAAGGATGTTTGTAAGCACCGCCTCCTCAATCACTGTCAATGGCCGAGTTGAATCGACAAGGAACTGAAATTCAGTTTGGATCGATTCAACCCCGGGAAAAATCGCTCTAGCCTTGAGAAGTAACTTGTTTATTTTAGGTTTACTCAAAGCAGTTGATCGATAAAAATCCTGGAGCATTTCATTGGATTTCTTCATTGTTTATCTCCTTTCCTTTCAATAAAACTGTATTATCATTTTTATACTCTTGGAATAGTGTCTCTTATAACACCCCCAATCCCAGTAACTGCTACTGTGCTAGGATTATTATGGGTTTCTGTAATTTCAACCACTTTTCTTCCTTTTTCGTTTCTTCTTACCCAGAGCCCTCCTTCAGCAAACTGTTGAATGCATTCCGGAAACAACTGATATTCTTCCTTCAGACCCCGTTTCTTAATCAAGCTTAGTGTGTCTCCCGGAAATATCGGGAACGTCCGCTGGCCAATAATCGGGCCAGTGTCCTCGTCATAGTCCACGAAATGAACCGTGCAACCACCGACCTTACAGCCGTAGTTAAAAGTATCTTCGTAACCATTAACACCAGGGAAAGAGGGCAGAAGAGCTGGGTGAATGTTCATAATCCGAGGTACATCGTATCCCATGTTCATAACATCAATCAAGTTTGACGTAAAAACCTGCATAAAGCCGGCTAGTGCCAATAAATCAATGCTGTAACCAGTAACCTTTCTCATTAACTCCCTTTCAGCGGCAACTTTGCAGCGAATATGGCTAAGCTGCCGAGCCTCATCATTATCATACCAACTGTGAACATAAGTACTTTTTTTATGGATTGTCTCGACCAATTCGTCGCCGGGTATATCACGATATATACCATCCATTACCTGCATTTTAATCTGTTTATAGTCAACAAAGAAAGTCGAAATTCCATTTTCTTTTGCCCAGACTAAACCTTTGGCATCCGGATTATCAGCGCCAACAAAAACCACGTCAGCGTTCACTTTTCCCGCTTTACAGTCACTCGCTATCGCCATCATGTTGGTACCGCCGCCGGAAATCAATATTCCTATTCTCTTTTTCTTCATTTTCTTCGTCTCCTTTCATCCTAATATGATTTTAATTTATTTATATAAAATTTTTGCCTATTAAACAAAAATCGCTTTTTCAAGGTTCAGGAACACAAAAAAACAAACCCTCCCTTTCCTCCTCGGGGTTTGTTATTAATGTGAGCTAATTTTACTAGAATTTATTGGATAAGTCAAACGAGCAACTCCTTCTTTATTCTTCCTTCCTTATCAACATATTATCGTAAACTTCTGAGTAGTTGTAGTTATTTTTAATGCGTGGGTCGCTTGGTTTAAGGTTGCTGGTCCAAATTATTTTTGGCTTTTCTTTTTCTATTGACTCATAAACGTCATATTCATAACCATTTAATTTTTTCATTGTCGGCACCACGTAGCGCAGGCCAAACCAGAGATAGTCAATATCATCACGAAAAAGATTAAAGTAAGTAGCACCATCAAAAACCTTGTCACCAGGTACGGTGTTGTCCAGTACATAATTCACCCGGGCCAGCTGCTCAGTGTTAGGGGCTTTGATTTGCACTGCTACTAAAAATACTGCTGGGAAAATTGTTAGCAGGACCAGGACTATTGCGGCTATTTTTTTATTTCTATCTTTAATATAATGGAAACCAAAAGCCGCCACCATTGCCAAGAGTGGAGCAATGACAGTGTAGTATTGGTTTAGTTTAAAGGGTGTTGGCGCTAGGGCGAGCAAAATAAACAAGGAAATAAACCCAAAAAATAACAAAAATTGTTCTTTCTCTAAACGCGCTTTTACCAATCCAAGGAAGAAAAGCGACCAGGCAAGAATATTAGTAATTAATAGTGAAAAATAAAACTTTATTATCGGCTGTCTCATCTCAACGAGCAAATTAAACAGCCAAAAATTTTGGAGATAAACATTCAAATTACCACTTAAAGCCAAATAAACAAAATATGGAATTATCGGGAAGAGAAAACTAATTAGAAAAATGAAAACACTGCGCCCGGATATTTTCTTTTTCCATACCAGGAGTAAAAGAAACAAAAAAACTGGCGCAATAAAAAAAATCGCTTTCTGTAAAAATAGTAGCGACACGCCAAGAGACGCGGCTGTGAGTACTAAAAATAAAACTCGCGATTTTTTAAAAAATAATATTAGAAAGTACAGTGCCAATAAACTAAAGCTAAGCTGCAAATTATCCGGACGGATCTCTGTAGCGGTAGTAAGGAAAAAAATAAAATTATTTAGAATTAGCAAGCTGATCAGCGCAAAATTTCTACCCTTGATTAGGCTAGCTATTTTATAAGTTATAAAATAAACAAATAAAAGATTAACAAAAATTGACAAACGTGCCAGATAAAGCGTAAGCACGCTGCTCTTGCCAATTATAATAAGCGGCACAAGCAGATAGTAAAAAAATGGATGGTGGTGCTCAAAAAAATCAGTATAAATGCTTTGGCCCTGGCTCATCATCCAGGCAACATGAATAGACTCAAATTCATCGCTATTAAACATGCGGATAAACTGGTTTGAACAAACCAAAGCCACCTGGATTATTAAGGCGATAATAATAATCAAATAAAAATGCCGGCTAATAAAATTGAGTGTCTTATTTATCATATTGGGCAAATCGAATGAATACTATATAATAAGTATATTATAAATAAGACCTTTTGCGAAATAATAAAAAATGATAGCAGAAAAAAATAAATCCGGATTTTTGCTAATAGACAAACCAAGCGGACCGACCTCCCATGATATTATAGATAAACTTAGGCGCATAACCGGGATAAAAAAAATCGGGCATGCCGGCACGCTTGACCCTTTTGCCAGCGGATTATTGATTGTGGCCGTCGGGCGCGAAGCAACCAGAGAAATAAACAAATTTGTTAAGCTGGATAAAATCTATGAAGCAGAATTAAGACTGGGAGCAAAGTCTGATACGCATGATCGGACGGGGAATAAGCAGAGAACAAAGAGCAAAGAACAAAAAACACAAGAACAAGTTACAAAAGTTCTGGGATTATTTATTGGGCGGCAGGAACAAGTCCCTCCTATGTATAGCGCAAAAAAGGTTGGTGGAAAAAAACTATATCAATTGGCTCGACAAGGCAAGACGATCGAAAGGTGGGCCGAGGAAATAGAAATATTTAATATAGAATTACTTGACTATAAGTGGCCTGAATTAAAAATAAAAATCCACTCATCAAGTGGGACTTATATCCGCGCCCTGGCCCGCGATATTGGTAAGGCCCTGGGCTGTGGGGCTTTGCTTACCGAGCTGGAGAGAACAGCGATTGGTGAGTATAAGCTAGGGCAGGCAAGCCAACTCTCGGAGTTAAACTCTGACAACTGGCAAGAGAATTTAATCTAATAACTCACTTTTTTTGTACCCCAGGGAACCCTCTCTTGCTGGGCCTGCCCCAGCGGTAGCGAGGGTATCGCAATTCACCTTGTCATTTCGACAAATGAAATTTTACGAAGTAAAATTGAGTGAGGAGAAATCTATAATATACGGATTACACGCAAATGTTAGAATACTTAGTTAATTAAAAAAAATATGGAAAAAGTTTAAATGTATTAAAGATTTCTCCGCTCCACTCCGCTAACGCTGCGTTCCTGTCGAAATGACAGTAAACGCGTGTTATATCAGTAACCAAGCTCTTTCATAGCCTGGCCGCAGGTTTCTTCTATTATTCCTAGGTTTGCTTTGCCATAAAAATCCAGCCAAGAAGTTTTCCTGTCTCCATGGGGCTGGAATTGCTTGTCCACTAATCCTGAAATGTCATTTACTTTAGAGAGACCGCACTTGGCCGCCAATCGTTCAATCGTGTCGGCTTTATCACTCAAAAAATCTTCAAACTTAACTAACACAATCTTATCTTTATTCTGCAAATAATTATTAGCCGCGATCAGCCAGCGCGTACTTAAATTTTTAATATAACTTTCACTGTTTTCTTCTCCCAGCCAATCAACGCGAAACACCAATTGCCAGGCCAAAGGCAATTTTTTTATTTGACTGGCCTCCAATACCTCTAAATGTCCGGGGGTATTAAGGCGGTTCAACAAGCTACTAATATTATCACGCGGGTCGCGAACAATAAAAATATATTTTGCCTCCCTGCAATGCTCGCTTAATTCATTATAAAAAAAACTAAGTTCAGGCACCTTAATTATCTCTTTGCTAAAATCTAAAATATTCTTATTTATAAACTCGTCCATTGACAATTGTTTGCTTTTTAATTTTTCAAAACTAGGGCTTAATATCTCTTGCCTTAAATCAATAGCTAGGGACCGGCCCGTGGCGCGGGCGAGCAGGCTGGCGATAACAGTTGTGCCGGATTTTTGGTTGCCCAGGATAAATATTGGCTTCTTGCAAGCGCCTAAGCGCGGCCGGAAATAAATTTGTGCCAGCCAAAGCCTGGTTAAGGCGCGTTTTATCGCCGAAGGTATGGACTTACTCCATTTATTCAAATAACGGATCGTAAAATTATAAGGTGAAAGTTTGCGGCTCAAAAAGAATAAACCAATAAATACATTCAATAAAAGAATCACACAAAAAACCAAAGCCCGGTCAGCCGTAGCCACTATTGCCGTGTCAACATACTTGTAGCCCGACAAATAGGCCGCTGCTATCATTATTCCCTCCCTGATTCCGAGCGCAGCCGGGGTAATTGACACAAAAAATGACAAAATGGCCAAAGAGACAATAAGTAAAATAGCGGGAATAGAAATACTAATATTAAAAAATTCATATAATAAAAATAGTCTAAGCGAGTAAGTAGCTAAAATTCCAAACATTAAGAGGATTGAATATATTTTTGTTTTAATATTTTTTTGCGCCTTGCACCAAGCATTGAGAAGCTCTACTAGTTTTTTCGGCTTGGATATTTTTTTAATTAAAAAATTAGCTGATGAAAAAAGCAGGCCCCAGCTAAGG
>JAGLNE010000026.1 GCA_023139655.1 Candidatus Parcubacteria bacterium | reverse complement strand
CTTAAATCTATCCAGTAATATGAAACAAAATAACATCTACAACGAGGCCATAAGGTTGGCCGCGGACAAAAGACGTGAACTTAATATAGGTAATGACGGCATTAAAGACATTTTTTTATTACTTGAAAGTCAAGGTCTGTTTATTGTGCGTATGCCGATTGATTGCGAGGATCTTTCCGGTGCTTTTTATTATGACAAAGATGGCAAAACCGGAAAGGTATTGATAAATAGTAACCGTACTAGAGGGCATCAGATTTTTACGGCCGCCCATGAATATTGCCATTATCTTCTAGATAAAGACAAGGAATTGATAATTGAGAATGATAAAGAAAAAAAATCTCCAATAGAGCAAAGAGCGGATTGTTTTGCCGCGCATTTTTTAATGCCCCAAGAAGGAGTTGATCATTATATACATTCAATTTTAGAAAATAAGTCAAATCAATTAGATGATATTGAATTAGTAAAAACCAGAAATGAATTTGGAGCAAGCTGGTTAGCCACAATTTATCATCTGGGTAATTTAGGATATCGCTTTGACAAGCCTATGGATAAAAAAATAAAAGATACAGCCGGATTAAATCGGTTGGCGTTGCAGATGGGCTATAAAGCGGAAAGGAAATTTAATACAGAAAAAACCCTGCTTCCGGCAGAATATAACCGCATGGCCTTTAATTCTTATTTTAATAAAAAAATATCCCTTAATCGTTTGGCGGAATTTTTACGCATATCATATGATGAGGCAAAAGACAAAATAGCAGAAATAAAAAATAATGAAAAATTTGATAAATAAAAAATTAGTATTTGATAACGCTGTTTTAAGTAATTTCGCTCGAATTAACAAGCTAGAGCTTTTATTCTATTTATCAAAAGAGTTGATTACGACCAAGGAAGTGATCGAAGAAGTTAAAAAAGGGATACGCAAAAAGCCAACACTTTTTAGTATAATTGAATTAGTTAATAAGAATAAAATATCCGTTGGTACACTGGAGCAGACAGAAAGCATAATATTTATGGATGGTTTAATTCAGGGGCGAGTACTTGGTATTGGCGAGATCTCGGCTATGGTTTTGGCTAGGGAAGTAAATGGATTATTTATAACTGACGATGAACAAGCCAGTAAAAAGGCGGCATCAATTGGGATAGAAATTTTTAATAAACACGAATTTAGAGATACGGTAAATTTTTTGGAAATACTTTTAAAGAATAAGCAGATAACTAAAAATGATTATGGCGAAATAGTTGGGCTATTAGCAAAAGAGAGTTTTAAAATATAATTATGATAAGAAAACTGATAACAAAATTTATAAAGCGTGAAAAAAAAGAAGACTTTGATCTTGCGTGGCAGGATATACAGAATGCAGCCGGCCGCGACGCGCTCAAAGCTCTGGGGCCGATATCAAAGGCAGAAGCTGATTATTATAGAAATCTGAAATAATATGAGGATCGGCGAAATTGATTTGGCAATAATGAATCAAATCGAGAAATATTTAAAAATTCATTTTGGGATAAAATAATTTTAATCTATATTATAATCTATATTACTTATGATCAGGAGAAAAACTGAGGATAAAAATATTCGTAAAATATTTATCCTCCTTCGTTAAGGTTTCGGTAGATAAGAATCTAGATTTTAAATTTAAACAGGGTAACGTTAGGGTAACGTTATCTTTCAGTGTAAATGTTACCCTGGGTTCAATAAGTAGGTGCAACACTTTTGTTAAAATGGAAGTGTATGATATATAAACATTTAACAATTAAAGAAAGAGAAACAATCAATTTTTATTATGAAAATCGCCAAAATGGGCGGTTTTTGTTATAATTAGAATATAATTAAATATTATTACTAAGCATTGCAACAGTGCATAACCTTAATTATATGGGCAAAGTAGTAGAAATATTTCCTGGGGTAAGCAAAACGCCGAAGCCTGAAGTTAAAAAATTTCAGGAAAAAATTTATTTGAATGTAGAAAAATACACTGATTTATTAATTGAACTTTCTAAAATTTTAAAAACTATTCCCGGTAATTTGGATTGTGATGTATATCAAAAAAATATGCAAATGGTTGGCACCTGGGATGATGATGCCATAAATTTTGAAATAAATAATTACGACCAATCAGAGTTAATAAAAAAACCCTTCTTTTATCGTGCTGTAATTGATACTGCCAAGAGCCGCGAACTGACACCATCGTCGCGAGAACAATAGAAAAAATAACCCTCCCTTACTGATAAGTTATGGCAAGGCGAGGAGAAATAAATTTATGAATAAAAACAATTTTTTTAATTGGCCCCTCGTTGCTTTATTGACGACAATGAACATAATTTTAGTGGTGGTAATCATTGAGTTTATTGTTTGGTATCAAAACGATTTAGTACAGTGGGAAATTGGCACTGTATACTATGGCCATATTAGATATTATGAAATTTGCGTAGCTGTTTGTTCAATAGCAGTTTTAATATACGGAGTTTACAAAAAAAATAAGTTTTTAAAAATTGCCGGTATTTTATCATTATTAATATTAATCGCTTTATATTTTTATTATGAACATTTTATTGGCATATACCCCCATATTAATTGCGGACCTATGTGTATCTGATATTACAACACCCTAAACAAAAGAAGATAATTGTTGTAGATTATAAAATTAATTAGTTTTTAATATAAAAATCGCCAATTTAGGCGATTCTTTGCTTGTCCGCCTTGGATGGGTTATAATTAAGATATAATCAGGATTTTATTTTTATAAAGTATAAATAAATGATTATAACAATTCCATCATTTGGGTTGTGCCCGACAGGTGGTGATAGGGTGCTATCCTCAATTGCCAATAATTTTGTTAAACGCGGACATAAAATTAATATTGTAAGTCTAGGAAGAAAACCCTTGCCTTACCCGTTGTCACCTCGAGTAAATTTAATTACAGTTCCGTTTAAGACTGATAAAAAAAATAGAATAAAATCGGTTATGAGAGCTATGAATAATATAGCTAACAATTTACCATATTCTGACATTTTTTTGGCCAATTATATCTTTACGGTTATACCCTGTATTGCCAACAATAATCTTGGCCGAACCGTGTTTTTAGCACAAGCCAATGAATCTTATGATTTTAAACAACGGTCATTAAAAATATTAAATGGTTTGACTTATTCTACGTATAAATTGAATATTCCCATAGTTACGCCTTCATCATATTTGAAAAAAATGATAGAAGTAAAATATAACAACAAAGCTCTTGTGATCCCGCCTTTTGTTGACTTGAAGTTTAAAAAGGAATATAAAAAGCACAAGAAATTACGCATTTTATTTGTTGGTGATGTAAAAAGTAAAAACAAAGGTTTTGATATTTTGTATCAGGTAGCGGCTAAATTAAAAAATGTTAATTTTGAGTTAAATATTGCTACACAAAGAGATTTAAAAATTAAAGCTGATTTTCCGGTAATAATTCATCGGCCCAAGGACGATAAAGGGCTAGCTAATATTTATGGCCAGTGTGATATCCTTTTTCATCTATGCCAAGAAGAAGGTTTTGGCCTAACTTTACTTGAGGCAATGTCGGCGGGCTTGGTATGTGTTGTCAGCGACTCCGGGGGAGTTAGAGATTTTATTATACCGAATAAAAATTGTTTATTGGTTAAAAGAGATGTCAACTCAATTGTAAAGTTAATTAAGAAAATAAATGAAAATTTAGATTATTACAATACTAAATTATCAGATAATGCCAAAAAGACAGCCGCGCAATATACAGAAAGTAGAATGATCGATTCTTTTGAGAAATTGTTTTTGAAAATAATAAAGGCGTCTTGAATTTTTAATTTATGTTTTTATTTTTTGATACCGAGACTACGGGTTTGCCGCGAAATTGGCAAGCCCCGTTGGAAGATTTGGATAATTGGCCGCGCTTGGTGCAATTAGCCTGGCTTTTGACGGATGAAAACGGCAAAGAAGTTGAGTGCTCAAACCGGATCATTAAGCCGGAGGGTTTTATAATACCTGAGGGAGCGGCCGCGGTACATGGGATAAGTACGGCGCGAGCACACGAAGAAGGGATTTTATTAAATACAGCGCTTAAAGAATTTACTAATGCCGTTGACGAAGCGAAAATATTGGTGGCGCATAATATGAGCTTTGACGAGAAAATAATGGGAGCGGAATTGCTTAGAAAAAAACATGAGCATAAATTGTTTGATAAACCAAAAATATGCACTATGCATAGCTCGACTGATTTTTGCCAGATACAAAGTGCCCTGCGGGTAGACAATGGTTATGGCTATAAGTGGCCCAAGTTAATTGAATTGCACCAAAAGCTTTTTGATGAAGAATTTGAGGGTGCCCATGACGCTTTGGCCGATGTTAAAGCCTGCGCCCGTTGTTTTTTTGAATTAATAAAGCAAGGGATTATTTAGTTAAAATATGTGGTATGTTTATATATTAGAATGTAAGGATAAGACTTTTTATACCGGGGTCACTAAGGATTTGAAAAGGCGGACAGAAGAGCATAACACTTCCGCAATAGGTGCCAAATATACCAAAGGAAGACGGCCGGTAAAATTAGTATATTCATGCAAAAGAAAAGATAAGTCCAGGGCGCTAAAAGAAGAGTGCAGAATAAAAAAATTATCAAGAGCAGAAAAGTTTAGTATTATAAATAAATAATAAATAAAACACTATGCAAGAACTTATTATTAGCTTTATCAAGCAAAACGCAATTGATATTATCTGGATCATTATTTTGTTCTTTTTTGGCAAATTAATTTTGAAATTAATCGTAAAACGGCTGGCGCAAGTAGTTGACGACGGGGATGACTCGCATATTTCTCAAAAAGAAAAAAGAGCGGAAACTCTGGGCCGGGTTATTATATCAATCGGAAATATCGTTATTTACGCCATAATTTTGTTTATGGTTCTAAATTTATTCGGCATTGATATAAGGCCGATCCTGGCAGCCGCGGGTATTATTGGGCTGGCTGTCGGTTTTGGCGCTCAATCATTGGTCAAGGATTTTGTTTCCGGACTCTTTATTTTAGTTGAAAATCAATATGGCATCGGCGACAAAGTAAAAATAGGCAGTGCCGAAGGGAAGGTTATCAGGATTAGTATGCGTTCCACTGTATTGAAAGATGAAGAAGGAAAAATATATTATATATCCAACGGGTTAATTAAAGATGTAATTAATATGTCCCAGTAGAAAAATTAGATTTTTTTATAATTTAACTTATAGATATGATTGATTCAATTTATGACAAATTAATGGTTTTTGGCTGGTTTGAATCTTTTGTTGAAATTGTACTTAATCTTGGCAGTACTGAATTGTGTTTAATTGTTGCTTTATTGGCGGTTTTGGTAGCTTACTTGGTTTATAAAAAAACCGGAGTGGGTGGCCTGGGAGCGCTTTTGTTAATATATCTGATCGCGTATATTCTTTTCCAATTTGATTTAATTAATTTTTACGAAGAAAGGAATGTCATACAGAAAGAATATAATAAGACCATAGAAGAAGAACTGCAAAAATGAAAAAAAATTTAATAAAAATTATTATATTATTGTTGGTTTTTGCTCCCCAAGCATTGACTGCCAGCCAGGCCACGGCTGATTTAGCCGGCTATATTTTATTGCAGGTGGAGCAGAGCGGCGAAGCCTGGTATGTCAATCCGGAAAGTCTGGAAATGCATTTTTTAGGCCGTCCAATGGACGCTTTCCGCATTATGCGCGAGCAAGGAATTGGTATTAGCAATAATGACCTTAATAAAATTCCGATCGGGCTGCTTGCGTATACCGGCCTTGATAGTGATAATGACGGCCTTAGCGACGCGCTGGAAAGCGCAATTAACACCAATGCTAATTTAAATGACAGCGACGCGGACTCTCACAGTGATTGGGCGGAGGTAAGTAGCGCCTATAATGCCCTGGGTACAGGGATTATGCCGATTGATCTGGTTTTTAGCGCCAAGCATAAGGGGCGGATATTTTTACAAGTGGAGCAAAGGGGTGAGGCCTGGTATGTAAACCCGGAAGACAATAAAAGATATTTTCTTGGCCAACCGGCTGACGCCTTTGACGTAATGAGACAGCTTGGCTTAGGGATCAGCAACCAGGATCTGTTTCCAAATAATGCCCAGATCAATGAACCAAGTACGGAGGAAACCCCGGATTTTAAAGAGATAGTAACTAAGGCGGATAATTTTGATCTTAGGCAAATTGAATTTTTAATTATGGAGTTGGTTAATCAGGAGCGCTTGAATGCCGGCTTAAAAGCGGTCGAGTGGAACAGTGAGCTGGCTAATGTGGCCCGGGAGCATAGTGAGGACTTGGCTCTAGAAAACAGTAATTTTACCGGATTTTATAAAGCTTGCGACTATCCGATCATCCACCACGAAGGAAATGATTTTGGTTATTACAATTCCAACAGGCTGAATAGTCGTGATATTTATTATTACCAAAAGACCGGGGAAAACATTGCCCTGGTGTCAGCCGCCCGGGTAACGGTTCGTTACGGCGAAGGCGATCCGGCAGGGGCAGAGCTGGAGAATTGCTCTAGTCAGCGAAACAAATGGGACGAGGAGTTTAGGGTTAAAATGGCAATGGACGTAAGCGAAAGTGTTAAATTAGAAGATTTAAACAGTGAGCTGGGGCGGCGGTCCCTTGAGTTTGGTAAGCGCAGTGAAGTAGAAGCAGCCGAGGTCGTATGGCTTAGTGAGCTTTTGCTTGCTCAGGACACGGTGCGCGGTTGGATGGAAAGCCAGGGGCACAAGGACAATATATTAACGCAGGAATATAATGAAGCCGGAGTAGGGATTGATTATGTTAACGGCTATATTATTAGCACGCAGGTATTTATTACCCGGGCCACTTGCGGTTACCCGGGCGGTGCTTGTTGCAAGGAGAGCGGCTATATGCCTTACTGCTATGTCCCCTATAGTTGCGTAGAAAATTTTTGTGTAAATTAAATTAATTATACTGTTTGAGCTGAGCTCTTTTTTATGTTTAAAAAGAAGAGAAATAAATTTAAAGTTAGTGGAGTTTTTTTGATTGCTTTAATTGGAGTTTTTCTTTGGGCACTAAGCCTAAGTCCGAACGATATTGTTTTATTTAATTATCCGGTGTCAGCGGATTTGAATCCGAGTGTTAATAAGATTCAGGCGCAGCGGTTTTTTCTGCCAATAAATCCGGATAGAATTATTCTCCTTGTCCAGGCCGGGGAATTTATTGACAATCAAGTGCCTTTTACTCCGCAAGCCCCTTTGGCTGAGTGGCATGATCCGCGCCAACAAGACGGTTGTGAAGAAGCCAGCGTTTTAATGGCAATCGCCTGGGTCAGAGACGAGAAGCTTTCAGCGCAGATCGCCAAAGATGAAATTTTGGCGATCAGTGATTGGGAGTTAAATAAATACCAAAGCTATGTTGATACCTCGGCCGCGGATACGCTTAAGCGGATCGTGCTTGGCTATTTTGGCCACCAAAACGCAAGGGCTAAAACAGATGTTAGTATCACGGATATTATTGATGAATTAAACCAGGGCCGCGTAGTCCTGGTGCCGGCAGACGGACGCAAGCTTGGCAACCCCTACTTTACTTCGCCCGGCCCGGCGCGGCATATGCTTTTAATCCGCGGTTATGACCTTAAAACGCGTGAATTTATCACCAATGACCCGGGCACAAAGCGCGGCGCGGCGTACCGCTACCAAGAAGATATTTTATTTAACGCTGTTCTGGACTACCCAACCGGTGACCATATTCCGATAACAGAAGAGAAGAAGGCGATGATAGTAATCTGGAAGTGATGGCGTCAGAGTTGACCAAGGTTAGTAATAATTGTAAAATAAAGATATAAGTATATTTATGAACGAAGATAAGTTAATAGAAAAAATACCTGAGGGTTTTAATACCAAGCTTCAGGTTTTACATGGTGATATTACCAAGCTGAAAATAGGTGCGATTGTTAATGCGGCTAATGAGAATTTGGGTGGAGGTAAGGGAGTGGATGGAGCAATCCATGCTGCGGCCGGGCCCGAGTTATTTGATGAGTGCCAGCGGATCGGGGGTTGTAAGACCGGTGAAGCGGTTATTACCAAGGGCTATCATTTGCCATCCGAGTATGTTATCCATACTGTTGGCCCGAAATATGGCTCTGAGGATGGGAACGAAGACGAATTGCTCGGCAACTGCTACCAGAATTGTTTGCGCCTGGCTTTTGAGCACAATATCAGGTCGATTGCTTTCCCGAATTTATCAACCGGCCTTTATCGCTACCCCAAGGAAGAGGCGGCGGAAATCGCTTTTTCATCTGTTTGGCAGTGGATGCAAAGCCATCAATATTATAAATTTGAAAAAATTGTTTTCGTATCATTTACAGAGGAAGACTATGATCTTAACATTTTCTTTTTTAATCAGGCGGAATTCTAAAAAAGTTATTAAAATTTTATGCTTTCTTATATTATACCCGGAGTAATAGTTATCGTTATAGTTTATTTTACTGCCCGTTTTTTGTTTGATATACTGCTCAGGGGCTTTTTGCCTTTTATCCCTTCGCGGCCCTGGGTGGTGGAGCAGATCATTAATGAGTTTGACTTGCCGGTTGGCAAGCAAAATTGTATTGCTTTTTCTACCGGGCGTTCCGGGTTTTTTCACGCTCTGGAGCGTAAATATCCTCAGGCCAAGTTGACCGCCATTGAACCTAATTTATTTCCTTTTTTGGTTTCCTGGGTTCAGACTTTAGTGCGAGAAACTAAAATAAATGTAGTTAGAGAAGAAGTTTTCCGGGTAAATGTAAGGGACGCGGATTTTGTTTATTGCCATTTGTACCCGAATGATCTGCGGGGGATGGGTAAAAAATTTAAGTTTGAATGCCGGCCTGACACTATTATTGTTAGTACCGGTTTTAATATTATGAATCTTAATCTGGATAAAGCTATTCCCTTGGAAGACAGGCGCGGCAAACTGGATTGGCTAAGCAAGAACCAGAAATTATTCCAGCGTAAATCAAAGAAATTTAAAAAAGAAAACAAAGCTTTTTTTTACAAGATTTAATTGTTAAAAATAATTTAGATAAAAAAAGGGCGGTCTCTCATTCTTTCATGAGACCGCCTTTAGTCTTTTAGACTTCAGTCGACACAATTATTTTTTGGCAATATATTTCATCGCCGATTGTGTATCCTGGTAATGGGCCGTATTTATATAGTGCCGAATAAAGATAATCAATGTCATTGTTTTGTTGCTGACGTAAAATATTATAAAAGTCGTCCAGTTCAGTTTCCGAGTTTGGACTCAAGCATTTCAGACGAGGCAGATAGAAAGCGTCATTTTTACATGGGGCGACTCTTAGCACATGGCCATTGGTGATACTTTCTGCTCTG
This sequence comes from Candidatus Parcubacteria bacterium, assembly GCA_023139655.1. Classification (GTDB taxonomy): domain Bacteria; phylum Patescibacteriota; class Patescibacteriia; order Patescibacteriales; family UBA12075; genus JAGLNE01. Next base: position 4,604 of record JAGLNE010000026.1, on the reverse strand, counting down.
GCTTGAGCAGAGTCTTTTGCTAAGAAAAGCCGTAGGCCGATAGTATCAGGAAGAGCCTCTACCGTATTACCTTCAAAATATTCTTGGCAATATTTACCCGGTGCAAAAACGCTTTTGAAATCAGCATTTACTACTTTATAGGCATAGTCCCTTTCGTTGATTTCATTATTTTTTTCAAAGAGCCAATCTGGCAGTTTTTCCGGTTGTATTAATGCAATTTCACTAGTCATATTTCCCCCTTTTTTGATGAATAATTTTAATGAGTTTATTATTGGCCAGTTAATCTGGCACAGCAGTTCATGCATATATGAGTTTGGGTATTTAATATTTCGTTGATTTGTTGTTTAATTTTATTAAGATCAATTAATCGGCGATGTTTGTATTTAATTTGCCACTCAATGAACCTAAATACCTGTTCGCTTTTTTCTTTTTTGCCACAACAAGGACAAATTGTTTCTATTTTTACTAATTGTTTTAGGTAGGGTATAATAATTTCTTCAGACCCACGCCTAACTATACATATATCCTTTCCGTGCTTAGGTGTAGGTGTCATAATTATTTCTCCCTTGTAGGTTATTTTTTGTTTTAGAGTTATTATTAATGTAAAGGGCTTAAAAGATTATAATATAAATAAGAGTTAAAGTCAAGTGTTGATTTTTTTTGTCATTAGAGCTAAGCTAAGGTAAAGGTAGATTAACACTATAAACAAGGAGGTGTTTTTTGAAGGATAAAAACTTAACAGATAGCGAAGATGATTTGGAAGATGAGTTTGATGATGACATTAAGATAGAATCTGCTCTTAATTTGCCGGATCATGATAGGAGAATAATCGGCTGGGGTGTTATATTCGCCGTAGTAGCCGCTAGTTTAATATTGTATTTTCGATAATTTTGATTTAAGCTAAGTGCGTCCTTAAGGCCCGACAGTAATTATATGTCGGGCTTAGTTTTTATATGACAACAGCCATAACAATAAAAAAAGAATTAGGAAAATTGGCCAGCTTGAAGCAGGCGCAAATTCTTCAGCGTTTTTTTAAGACCGGGCCAGGTGAATACGGTGAAGGGGATATTTTCCTGGGCATTAAGGTGCCACAGCAAAGGCAAGTGGTAAAAAAGTGTTATAAAGATTTGCCTCTTAGTGAGATTCCCAAAATACTGCGAACAAAAGTCCATGAGTACCGTTTGGCGGCGCTATTAATACTGGTAGCGAAATTCAATGTCAAAGATATTGGCGCGGCAGAAAAGAAAAAAATCTATGATCTATATTTAAAAAATATGGCATTTATTAATAATTGGGATTTGGTTGATTTAAGTGCTCCTAATATTGTCGGTGTTTATTTACTGGATAAACCGCGGGAAATATTATATAAATTAGCCAAGTCCAAGGACCTTTGGGAGCGGCGCATTGCCATTCTCGCGACATTTACTTTCATCCGCGATAATGATTTTAAGGACACTTTACGCATTGCCAAAACATTACTTCACGATGAGCATGATCTAATTCATAAAGCCGTGGGCTGGATGCTTAGGGAAGTAGGTAAGCGGGACCAGGACGCAGAAGAGAAATTTTTGCGCGCGCATTACCAGGTAATGCCGCGCACCATGCTTCGCTACGCGATTGAGCGGTTTGAGGAAAAGAAGAGAAAGTATTATATGAAAAAATAATATTTGCGTCACAAGCTCTAAATAGCTACAATAACAGTAATAGAAACACATTAAAGATAAAGATGAGCCGGTTTATAAAAGCAATAAAAAACAAGAAAATATTGATTCCCGCTTTGACTATAATACTATTTGTAGTGGTTTCTTATTTTTCTAAGAAATATTCCACTTTTTTGGGCAGTTCGGAGTTAATCCAAGGGCCGGCCGGTGAAATATTTTACATCTTGATTATGGTGTTGGCCGTGATTATCGCCCCTTTTGAAACCCTGCCTCTTTTGCCGGTAGCAGCCACCATCTGGGGGCCGAACCTCGCCGCAATATTAACGGCTATCGGCTGGACCGCGGGCTCATTAATTGCCTTTACTTTGGCCCGTAAATTTGGACAGAAGTTTGTCTACCGGATTACCGACAAGTATCATATCAAAGAATGGGCCGAGATGATTAGGCCCAAAAATATATTCTGGCTGGTGGCTTTTGCCCGTTTCGTCCTGCCGGTTGACGTAATTAGCTACGCGGTTGGTTTATTTACCAAGATGCATTGGGGTGCTTATTTAGCGGCTACATTGATTGGTATTATTCCCTTTGCCTACCTCTTTGCTTATGGCTCACAGCTTCGCGTAGAAATTCAAGCCTTGATCGCGGCTTTTGCCGCCATCGTAATAATTTTCCGCTATAACAAAATTCGTGGATATATAAAAGAGATTTGTCAAAAATTATAGACCTTTTATGAAAAAGATAATAATATTTTTAATCCTCACTTTTGTATTAATTTTTATTGGTTCCCTTATTTTGGTTTGGCGGGTTTTGCCTGGCCTTATTTCGGTTTCAAAAAAACCAAGCGCGAATATAGAGAATATAGAAGAAAAAAATGCAAGTAAATCAGGTGAGCAAAACGCAAAAGATGACGATACGATTATTGTAAATTCCCCCGTAGAAAATGATTTTATTGAGAGTCCGTTAACAATTAAGGGTGTTGCACCCGGCACTTGGTTTTTTGAGGGCGATTTCCCAATAGTCCTTTTGGATTCCAACGGTAAGCGAATAGCCATTGGTTTTGCCCAAGCCCAGGGTATTTGGACCACTGAATCAATGGTGCCTTTTATCTCTCAGCTGGAGTTTGTGGCGCCGGTTACCGAGGACGGGAGCATAGTGTTTAGCAAAGATAATCCCTCCGGTCTTAAACATTTGGATGAGCGTTTTAGTATTTCAATCCGTTTTCGCGCTACTACTCAAGGGGCAGGCGAGCCATGCAAGCTAGATTCGGAGTGCCAGACTCCGGCTGAATTCATGATTCGTTCCAGCTGTCCGTATGAATCCAGGTGTATAAATGATAAATGTACGGTTGTTTGCCCGCATTTTTAACGAAAAAATAGCTAAAATTAGATATTTTATTTTTCTTGAATTTCCTTGATTTTTACTACCAATATGATATAATTATCCACAGATATGGTTAAAACACTACAAACAACCTATTTCTACTTTATGTTTGTCCTCTTCGGGAGATTGGTTTATTGTGGTGTTTTAACTGAAAATTAAGTTTAACACCATTAGGGAAAACTAAACCGGCCTCCTTTACAGGGGGCCGGTTTTAGTTCAAATTTGACATATTTTTTATATCTGGTAATATACTTTTAATATGAATTTAAATCACAAAAACAACTGGTATTTTTATTTTTACGGTTTTTTTACGAAGCCGGGTTTTTGTGGTTGTAAAACGAATTAATCAATAGATTATATATACAACAAACATAAAGATCCGGCCACGTAAGAAGGCTGGTTTTTTTATATAAACAAAAATAAAAAGGAGGTAGTTCTTTGCAAATTAAAACGATTTATTACGCGTCTTATTGGAAGCTTGGACCCGGTTTACAATTAGTAACATCGGGGATAATCAGAAATATAATCGAATTGGATCCCAAAGACAAAAGCCATGTTATCCTCGCTTCAGTAGATACATTTATGTTCCCGCTTACGTTACGCCCAGTCAGTAGAGAAATTGAAGAGTCTGGTTTGGAAATAATAAATGACCAAGCCGGAATATTAACATAAACCAAGAAAGGAGATAGGTATGGCCGAGAGAACAAAAGACGATTTGGAGGTTGATTTTAGGAATTGTTGCACGCAATTATCCGAGGAACAGTCAGGGATAAATCCTGACAAACAAAGGATTCAAAAGTTGAGAAAGTTAAGAGATTGGATTGCGAAAGGCATAAATATCTTACGTAATCCAAAAAGAAGTAAAGCAAATTTTGCTGATGTAGGCAGATAAATTCAAAAAAGGAGGAAATGACAAATGGCAGATGAAAAAGCGACAAGCGTAAAAGACAAAGGCAAAGGAAAAGAAAAGGGAGAAGGAATAACTATGATGGGAAACGTGCAAGTTATTAGAAGCACATGTGAAATTCATGGATCAAGCGATGATCTTCATCAACTGCTAGGAACATAAAGCAACAATTAAAGCCAGTAAAATGGTAAGAAAAATTTTTGGGGTGGTAGGTTTATTAAATAATAAATCTGCCGCCCCACCCTTTCACAACCAATAAATTTATATATGCAAAATAAAATAATTAAAAAACAAAATAAATATTATTATTACGGCTACGAATGGCAGCCGGTTTTTTGCTTTGCGTAAAATAATTACGTAATCAAGGAATGAATCGGCTTCAAATAAGAAAGCCGGTTTTTTTATTAATCTTTTAGCAAATAAGGAGGAGTATTATGGAAAATCGGATGATCACAAAGAATTTAAGTGTTGAAGATGCTTTAAAGGCTGCATGGAGTTGTTTATCTGAACCAGGACCGGGCAGACAAACACCTAGTGAAGAAACAAAAGAAAACCGAGGAAAATAAATATCGGTTTGATTTTGTTAAACAAGCAGGGGATGGATAAAAAAATTTGTCTCCTGTTTTTTCTTTGCTCTTAAATTCTAATCCAAAGCTTAA
>JAGLNE010000025.1 GCA_023139655.1 Candidatus Parcubacteria bacterium | reverse complement strand
GGTCACAAGTTCAAATCTTGTGTCGCCCACATTTAACTTGATAATTTCTTTTGAAAATCATATAATATAGGTACTTAAAACATAATATTTTTTATATGAAAAAATTCTTAAAAAGGCTGTCTGGTTTGGATAAAAGAGACCAAACTGAAGAAATAGTGGAGGAAGTCCAAGATCAAGATGATGAAGATCTGTACTATGAAGATGGGGAAGAAATAGAAGAGGATGAGATAGGGGAAGAAGAAACAGAAGAAGAGGAAAAAACAAGCCCAACTGAGATAGAGGACGAATGGCCAGCTGAAGAGTTTGAAGAAGGTCAGCTTTCAATTGACGTCTTCCAAACCCCGAAAGCGATCGTGGTTAAATCTACTATTGCCGGAGTTAAACCGGAAGATATTGATATTTCTATTAACAACGACATGCTCACTATCCGTGGCCGCCGGGAACAGAGTGAGGTGGTAGAAGACCAGGATTACCTATTTAGGGAATGTTATTGGGGCTCTTTTTCCCGCTCTGTCATTCTACCGGTGGAAATTGAGGCAAACAAAATAGAAGCAACTATTGAAAATGGCGTATTAAGCATCATCCTTCCCAAAGCCAAAAATGCCCAACAAATACAAATAAAAGTAAGAGAGAAATAATATGGATATAACAGTAGTAATTGATAGGTTTGAGGGGGATAAGGCGGTTTTAATTACGCAGGATAAACAAGCGATAAGCTGGCCAAAAGACAAGCTGCCGCAAAAGGCCAGAGAAGGAACTGTGCTGGAAATTAATATTATTGATTCAGCAAATAAGACTAAGGGGAACAAACAGCTGGCCAAAAATATTCTCAACGAAATTTTAACACCCTAATATGCCCGCAATAAAGAAAAAAATTTATTTAAAATGGCTGATTGCTCCGGTAGCCATTTTTTTTATTGTCTTTGTCCTGCCGGTTGGTGCTTACCTGGGTTATGAAAAACTTTATGCAGGAAAAATATACCCTGGTGTTTATTTGGGGGAAATAGACCTCTCCGGGTATAACAACGAAACTGCCAAGCATGAACTAAACAAAAGGATTGATAAATTAAGCCAAACCGGGATTGCCTTCAGATATCACAACCAAGAGACTGTGCTTTATCCTCTTATCGCTTCGCTTGAAGGTGATATTGCCAAAGAAGTAATCATCTTTGACACCGAAAATACAATAAACAATTTATTAAATTATGGACGAGTTGGCTCATTTTGGACGCGTTTACAAAATAAAATTGCCGCCCTGGTAAAGCCTCAGCGCCACACTATACTATTCGCTGTTAACCGTGATGAACTTGAACATTTCTTTTTTAACAACTTTGATCATTTTGCCACTCCGGCCCAAAATGCCCGTCTTGTTTTCACACAAGAAAACCATTGGGACCCAATCGTATTTAGTGTGGCAGAAGAAAGCTATGGCCAAATTCTAAACATAGAAGCCGCCGAACAAGAACTAAAAAGAGGCTTAAGTAGTTTAAGTATTGCCCCAATAAAAATTAAGGCCAATATTGATTATCCAAAAATATATAAAAAAGAAGTTCTTAATGTTAATTCAATGGCCAAATCAATTATCAATATGTCACCGCTCTCCCTTTCTTATGGCTGGCGTAATTGGCTGGTCTACAAATCAGATATCCTTAATTGGCTGGTCATTAAGGATAATTTCAGTACTAGTAGCCAAGAAAAATACATTATAGGCTTTGACCATGAAAAGGTTAGTAATTATTTAAGCGACACAATCGCCCCGGATATTGATAAAAAGCCAATTAACGCTAAATTTGAAATTAAAGACAAAAAAGTAAGCGAATTCCAAGCCAGCCAAGACGGTATCGGTCTGGCAATAGACAAAAACACAAAAATAATCGAAAAACAGGTAGTGTTGTTTGGCCAAAATAATATTGAACTTACTGCAGAAGAAACAAAGAGCGAAGTCAACACGGCCGAAATAAACAACTATGGTATTAAAGAAATAATCGGCACTGGTCACTCAAATTTCTCCGGCTCACCCAGCAACCGACGCCACAATATCGCGGTCGGCGCCGCCTCGGTAAATGGCACCTTAATTGCGCCGGATGAAGAATTTTCTCTTAACAAAGTTCTTGGTGAAGTTAATGCCGATACCGGTTATTTGCCCGAGCTGGTAATAAAAGAAGGTCGTACTATTCCCGAATACGGCGGCGGCCTTTGCCAGATCGGAACCACGGCTTTTCGCGGTACTACCGCGTCCGGCTTGCCGGTTACAATGCGCCGCAACCATTCGTATAGGGTAGGATATTATGAGCCGGCCGGCACCGATGCCACGATCTATAATCCTTGGCCGGATTACAAATTTAAAAACGATACTGCCAATCACATTTTGATACAATCCCGCATAGAAGGCAATGACCTATACTTTGATTTCTGGGGCACCAATGACGGCCGAATCGCTACCCAAACATATCCGGTTATCTATAATATTGTCCGGCCGGCGCCGACAAAAATAATTGAAACCACTGATTTGGAGCCGGGCGTTAAAAGATGCACCGAAAGCGCCCACAACGGAGCGGATGCTTACATCGACTACACTGTAACCTACCCGGATGGCGAGATTGAAGAAGTCCGATTCAGCTCCCACTACGTCCCCTGGCGCGCCGTCTGCCTTATAGGTGTTGACACCTTATCAACTTCTACTGAGGAGATTGTGGAGTAATAAAATAAAATTTTTTTGACAAAATAAAAACCCCGTAATAGGGCAGGTCACCAAGTAGTCCTAGTAACCGCAAGGTTAGTTATCCGCAATCTCCTTCATTCGTTCAGTCTAATACAGAATTTCAACTTTCCATATAAAGAATCAAGCGCGTATAGGTTCCGAGCATTTTTAATTCACTCGTACCGGATACTGCATTTTTGGACACCTTTCGGTAAGTCAAAAATATACAGGCACTACCCTATTTAGGAGCTATTTACATTATTGAACCTTTTTTATAATTTGTCAAGTGCAAAAAAACGATTATATTGTTTAACACGTGATATCTGGCTCACAAGCTAAATATAATAATTTATTTTAAAATTATGAAACATTTAAAAAAATATTACGGTGAAGTAATAACAATAATTGGTGTAGCAATTACATCTTATAACATTTTTAATTTTTCTTATATGGATAATTCATTGGTCAGAACAAGGTTTAATAATTCTGACAACATTGCGTATTTTTACAGCGATACTGTATTACTATGTATCTCAATTGGTTTCTCGTTAATAATTATAGGCGTTTTGGTAATAAAAAATAAAAAATAATTATATTTTCAACGCTCGCTTACCTGAATTCCATTTCTCTAGCCAATCTTAATTAGTAGTCAAAAAACCAGCCTTTTCGGCTGGCTTTCTTATTCGTAAATTCGTAAAGATTCGTAATTCGTAACAAAAAAGACCATCTTTTACGGGCAGGCAAGAAATCTTCCCCAGGTATTTCTGAGCCAATTACTGGCTAGTAGATATCTCCACTAGCCGATAATTGGCCCAAAAACCCAAGATAGAAAATCCCCATGCTTGTCGTGCCTGGCCCGTAAAAAACGGCCTTATTTGTTTTTAATGTAATTTTCTATATTAGCACAAGTTTTACGCTTTGTCAAGCGAAATTTAGGCTAATTATTCTTATTTTATTGCAAATTAGCTAATATTAAACATAAAAAAACGTCCCAAACACTCGGGACTTATTTTTATTTATAAAAACCCGCTAAAAGCGGATTGTATATTCCCCCATCTCTTTTTTTGCTCCCCTCTCCTTTAGAAGGAGAGGGGGCGGGGGTGAGGTATGGGGGGGTGCTATATAAGCTTTAGCTGTTTATTCCCTTCTCTTTCTTCATCTTTAAATATCTTCACCACGCCGTATTGCCCGTCAAAACCAGGCTTAACAATTACATTTCCTGCCCGCACTCTTTTAATCCCTTCCACTACACTAGGCAAAGTTAAATCACACAAATCATCTAAATTTTTATCAAGTAATATCTCCATTTCCGGGCCAGCCTGCCTGATCAAACTTTGATATTCGGCCTGGACTTTTTTTGAAGCCCGGCTTTTAATGCCCAGAGCTTCGGCAATAATTTTGTCCAACTCAACTAACTTTTTAAAACCAGGCGCTCCTTTAAGCTTAAAGCCTTTTGGCCGGTCGGCCAGCTCGTCAACGCGATATTCAACGCCAATAACTAGCGGTTTTTTACATTTAGGGCAAATCCCTTTATGCTTTTTTGTTTCTTCGGGCGTAAAACAAACGCCGCAATCACGGTGCCCGTCTAAATGATACATGCCTTCTTCCGGATAGAATTCAATCGTGTAGTCTAAAAAGGAACTAAGTTCCGAAGTTTCGGAACTTAGTTCCTTTTTAGACCGCCCCTCTTTAATAACATTGTATATTTCATCGTAAGATATTTCGTTCAGCTCAAACACATTAGCTTCACGGGCAATATTTGGTAGCGAGTGCGCGTCCGAATTAGAAAGTATGGTCAGCTCATCCAGCTCGCTAACACGCCAATTCATTTCCGGGTCGCTACTTAAGCCAGTCTCATAGGCATAAATATCTTTGGTATATTTGCCAAAGCACTCCTCCATGGAGTCAAACCCGGACTTGGAGCCAAAAACCGCGAACCAGGGCGTCCAAATATGAGCCGGGAAAATTAAAAACTTAGGATGAATCTTAAGACAAATCTCAACCAGCTTTTCCGCGCTCATCCCCAAAATCGGCCTACCGTCCGAACGGATATTATATCTTTTATCCAAGTACTTATTCAACTCTCTTACAGCCTCAATATTCGGCGCCAGCAAACAAATATGAATCCGCCGGCACTTACCACCCTTTTTATATATCAAAGCCAACTCTGTGGCTAAAACAAATTTAACTTTTTCATCTTTGGCTGACTTTAAAACATATAACTCTCCCAAATCTTTGTTAGCACGTCCCCTCTCCTTGCGAAGGAGAGGGACAGGGTGAGGTAGAGGTGTGAAGTGTTCTTCTATCGCCTCAAACCAATCCGGAAAAGTAAAATCCCCGGTCGCGATAATATCCACGCCCTTGATCCGACAAGCCTTATCAATATTCTCCAAAGTCAAATTCTTAGAACAAGCCCGAGAGTATCTGCTATGAATATGTAAGTCAACAATTTGTCTCATATTATTAATAATTGATTACAAACCAACAAATCTCTTCACAAATACAACAAATAATTATTAAATATTTGTTTTATTTGTAGCTGATTTGTTGGTTTGTAATCTTACTAATTCGTAATCATTTTATATATTTCCTTATATTCCGCGGGCTATCCACATGAATATTTTTCTCAAGCGCGACATGGTAGGCTAAAAGCTGAAACACCACCACCGAAATAATCGGGCTTAAAATTTTCATACTCGGCGGCATTGTGATGATATCTTTTACCTCATCCGGGATTTCATTATTCCCCTGGGTAGTAATAACGTAAGTAGGGGCCTTAGTCGCTAGCACCTCACGCAAAATCAATAAATTATCATCATGAGTTTTGTCCAAAGGCATAAGCATAATAACCGGAATATTTTTATCCAAAATCGCGATCGGGCCATGCCGAAACTCTTCCGTCGGCTCACCTTCTGCTTGTATGTAGCAAGTCTCTTTTATTTTTTGCGCTGCCTCAAGAGCAATCGGGTAGCTTACAGAGCGCCCCAAAATGACCATTTGCTCGGTCTCTTTAAACTCTTTGGCCAATTTAGCGATCCGCGATTCAAAAGCAAGAACCGCTAACACCTTTTCATCAAGCGTCTTTAATTCGGGAATAATAATCTCCAAGCGCCCATTGTTTGATTTTAAATCGTCCAAATAAACAGCCAAAAGAATTAATACAAGTAACTGGCTGGTAAACGTCTTAGTCGCGGCCACGGCTTTTTCTTTTCCGGCTCTGGTAAGCAACGTTACGTCAGCCAAGCTGGATAGAGTAGAATTCTCATTATTAGTAACAGTGATCGTTAAGGCCTTGCTTGACTGGGCCAGCTTAACGGCCTTAATAATATCACCAGTTTCGCCCGATTGGCTAAAAACTACAACTGCCGTGTTTTCTTCAATAATCGCGCTACGGCTTATTACTTCGTCAGCCACTTCACACTCGCAGGGCAAACCAACCACCTCTTCAAACAAATAATTAGCGAAAAGGGCCGCGTTGTACGAGCTTCCCAAGCCCCAAAAAGTAAAACGCTTGATCTTTTTAACCCGCTCCTTAAATATCCCAAATTCATCAAAAATGATTCCGTAGCCCTTAACATAATGTTCAACCAAAGCCTTAAGCACGCCCGGTTGCTCATGAATCTCCTCTATCATCTTAAATTTTTTCTTTACTTTTGCCATATAATTACCTATATTCTATCATTTTTAACAGTCTTAAACAAATAAATCCAGCACCGTCTATATGGTGCTGAATTTATTTACCCAATTTTATGCTAATAATTCTTTAGCCTTATTATAGTCGTCTAAATCCGTGATTTGAATCCATTTACTGGCTTTTACTATCTTGATTGGTACATCTTTGATCATCTGCACCATAGTTTGCGGCAAGCCATATTCCTTTTTATTAATACTTACCAAAGGATATTTAAAATAATCATCAGTTAAAACATACATCGCGGTATTAAGATAATTAACACCATCATCATGCTTGCCTTCCACTATTTGCTCCAAACAGCCATTTTTGTCAACCACTACCCGTCCACCCGTAAACTTGCCTTTTACTTCTTTTACCAGCATAGCACATTCATGCTTAAGCATTTCCTCCATATCTTCACGCGAATAAATATCATCACCCATCAGGACTAAAAATCGTTTATCAAGAACTGTCTGGCAGATCTTAACCGCGTGGCCGGTACCAAGAAAATCATTTTGCTCAACATAAGTAACTTTCCGCCCCTTATAATTATTGCCAAAATATTTTCTAATCTGCTCGCCCTTATAGCCAATAACTATTACCAGCCCATCTATTTCCTCGGGTAACTGATCAATATTGTACTCCATCAGGCACTTGCCGTTTATCTTAAGTAAGGGCTTGGGCGTCTTATAAGTTAAGGGCCGCAAACGCGTTCCTTCACCGGCCGCTAAAATTACTGCTTGCATAATTTAATTAAAGTTGAGCCTGAATTCCTTGCCCCAGTCTTTAAACCCCAGCTTTTTATAAAGCAAGTGTACTTTGGGCTTGGAATAACGGCTCCATAATAATAATTTATAACAATTTTGTTTTTTGGCTTCCGCTATCATCGCTTTTACTATTTTCGTACCTAAACCTTGCGAGCGATAGGCTTCATCAACAATTACATATTCAACTATGCCGAACGGACGCTTATGAAAATCATTATATAAAATATATAAATAAGCACTGGCAATATTTTGATCACCGTGCTTCATTATGAATTTGATTCCTTTTTGCTTGCTTGTTTCGTGTTGCTCTATCTTCATAAAACCTTTTACGAAATAAATCTATATTTCTTTAACTAACTGAGCTAAGGTATAAACCGGTTCTTGATGACCTACATTATGCGCGTAAGGACCATCAGTCACATATACTTTGGCTCTTGGTATAGACTCTTGCAACAAGAAAGTTTCCTTGGCATTATCATTTATTATCACTATCTCCTCGGTAGAATTTTGTAAAAACATTAAAGCCGTACTCTTGTTTGAATCGGTAATTATAACTTTAGCAAAAAACTTCTTAATTTTCAAATTCTCAATCTTTGATTTTTGCCACACCATATCACCAAAAGACACGAGCATTAAAGTATGCTTATCCTTAGACAACTTTTTAAGGAGTTCGAGTCCGGCCGGAAAAATAAACGAGTCAATTGTTTTTAAGTACTTTAATACCGCGTGCCTTATTTCCACGGCTTGATTCTGATTTACAATTTCCGCCCTTATCAAATAATTCAGCATTTGGTAAAAATTAAAATTCTTGTTTTGATCCTTAAAAAATTTCTGGTAATTCGCCTGCCAATCCTCCCAGCTAAGTCCCAAAATCCGCGCCAAACCACGTTTGAATTCTATCGCGTCTAAAAGTGTATAATCTAGGTCAAAAATATAAATCATAATTTTATTATTTTCTCTAGTACTTTATTTAATTTGCTCGCGTCGTGCCGCACATAACTTCTAAACAATCTATCTCCTATTTCTTTTTTCACCTCACTACTCTTAACTATATCAGTTTTTATAATTTCTGTCTGCCTACTACTAAAATCATCGACTATTACGTGCTCACCTTTCCCTTGATATTTTTCTTTAATACTAGCTAATATCTTACCATTATTTATAATTACAAAATCCGGTTTCCTTAGGCAATACTTACCAATTTCATTTACCAAATCACTGATTTTCATACCGTGTGTCTGGCCGCGTTTGCTCATTATATTACTAATAAATATAAGTCTAGCTTTGGCATTTTTAATTGCCTCGCCCATCCCTTTGACCACTACATTAGCCAACACGCTGGTGTAGAGATCGCCCGGCCCCAGGATTATATAATCTGCCTCAGTCACGGACATTAAAGCCTCTTTATCAGCCTCTTCTTCCGGCTCGGTATAGAGACGGGTAATACGGCGAAGGGGAACGTCCACGGCCGGATCATCAATCGCGTCCTCGCCGCAAACTTTGTAGCCGTCAGAATACTCGGCGCATAGCTGAATTTTTTTTGTTGTTATTGGTAGTACCCGGCCCCTGGCCTCAAGCACTTCTTCCAAAGCGCCTAAAGCCTCTTTAAAACTGCCGGTGTACTGATCAAGCATAGCCAAGAGCATATTGCCGACCCGGTGCCCACGCAACTTTTTATTGTTGCTAAAACGTTTGCGTAAAAACGGCGCATAAATCTCCTGATGCGGGGATAAGGCCAGAACGCAGCGATACGGATCAGCTGGGGGTAAAATTCCCAGCTCTTGCCTGAGCCGCCCGGTACTGCCGCCATCATCCATAGTGGAAACGATTGCCTTAATATCAATATTGGCGATATTACGGAGGGCAACCAAAACAACCGCCTGCCCGGTCCCACCGCCGATTGTCACAACTTTTTTCATAAATTTGTAATCTATTCAACTGTAACCGACTTAGCCAGATTACGCGGTTTGTCCACGTCTTTATTATTTAATAACGCCATGTGGTAGGCGAACAGTTGCAAGGGGATAGTGGCTAATATCGGGGTCAGCATCTCCAAGGTCTTAGGGATATAAAATATTTCATCAACCAATTTTTTTAATTCCTTATTTCCCTCAGTGGTAACAGCGATAACCGGGCCGCTCCGGGCCTTGATCTCTTCTATATTACTTAGATTCTTTTCATAAACACTGTCCTCGGGGGCGATAAAAACGCTGGGAAAATCTTTGTCTATCATCGCGATCGAGCCGTGCTTCATCTCGCCCGAGGGCAGACCTTCGGCATGAATGTAGGAGAGCTCTTTTAGTTTAAGCGCACCTTCAATCGCGGTTGGATAATTATATTTCCGGCCCATGTATAAAATATTATTACTTTTATAATATTTTTTGGCAATTTTTTTTATCTTATTATTTTGCTTAACTACAAATTTAATCTTATCAGGCAAAGCATTCAGCTCTCCCAAGATCCGTCTGCCCATAACCATGGACATCTGCCTTTGCCGCCCAAAAAGGACAGTGAAAAGGGCCAAAATAGCAACCTGCGAAGTAAAGGCCTTGGTGCTTGCTACCGCGATCTCCGGACCAATGTGGTTATACACCCCGGCATCGGTTTCGCGGGCAATGGTTGAGCCCACCGCGTTAACGATTCCCAGGGTCAAAGCCCCTTTGGTTTTGGCTTCCCGCATAGCCGCCAAAGTGTCGGCTGTTTCTCCAGACTGGCTAACCGCAATAACCGCGGTTTTTTGGTCAATGATCGGCTTACGATACCGGAATTCACTGGCAAATTCAACGCTGGTTTCCAGATTCGCGTATTCTTCAAGCATTAATTGCCCGACCATACCGGCGTGTTTGGCCGTGCCGCAAGCAACGATTGATATTTTCTCAATAAAACGGGTTATATTCATTATTGTTTCCAAGCCGCCCAGCTTGACCTTGCCGTCTTTGATTATTGTCCGGCCACGAATAGAATTAATAATTGACTCCGGCTGTTCATTTATTTCCTTCAACATAAAATGGGGATAGCCGGACTTTTCTGCCTGCTCCAGGCTCCATTCAATTTCTTCAACTGTTTTTTTAATTTCTTTTTCCTGAATGTTTATAATCCGAAAATTATTTTGATCAATTTCCGCGATTTCCCCATCATCCAGGTAAATCACCTGCCTGGTGTGACGAATCAAGGCCGACACATCAGAGGCAATAATGGTTTCGTCCTGGCCCACGCCGATTACCAAGGGGCTGCCATTGCGCGCAACCAATAGTTTGTCCGGCTCGTCCTTACAAATTACAGCCAAACCGTATGTTCCCTTAAGCAGCTTTAAAGTACTGATCAAGGCATCAGTAATATTATCTTTATAAAAATCTTCAAGCAAATGTGCGATTACCTCAGTGTCAGTTTGTGATTTGAAATTATGTCCCTTTTGAATTAATTTATCTTTCAAGGTCCGGTAATTTTCAATGATTCCATTATGCACCACCCAAAATTTCCCCTGGTCGCCTGAGTGGGGATGGGCATTAATTTCTGTTGGCTCCCCGTGAGTGGCCCAACGGGTATGGGCAATACCTATCTTACCGGAAAATTTTTTACTATCAAGCTTTTCTTCTAAGGCCTTAATCTTCCCCACTGATTTTATGCTGTGTACCCCACTATTCAAAACTGCTATGCCGGCTGAGTCATAACCGCGGTACTCCAAACGTTTTAACCCATCTAACAAGATGGGTAAAGCTTTATTTTTTCCAATATACGCAACTATTCCGCACATAAAAAGGTTTGGAGAGAATTTATAATTCTTTTATAAACTCTCTCCTTTTAAATCATGGAAAGTAGCCTCCGCCTTTTCCGTCTGGATATGTTACTTCCTGGCCATTAAGCTGTGGCCTATCATTGCTGTTTGACTTTTCGGAACCATTTCCTAAAACATTGCCTTTGCCTGTTTTGATGTCATCTTTTTTATCCTTATCTGTATCCAAGGTTACCTCCTTTTTCCTGATTTATTTTTTAATTAAATTCCAAAGTTGCAAAAATATTATTTTTTGTGTTTCATATATCATTTTATTTTCAATAATAACGCCGACCGGTTTGCCTTTATTGTCCCGGGAAATATAAGCCAGTTTGCCCGAGTAGATAAGGCAAAAGGTAGCGGAATCTTCATCGGTCCCAAGCCAACGCCTTTCGTCCAGGCCGCTGGTGCTGCCGCCTTTAGCCAGCGATATAGCCTTAACCTTAATACGCGCCTTTATCCGATCCTTGGTAAAATTAGGATAAGCTGAATAAATATCCTCACTTGCGTTAGTAGCGGAATAAATATAGTATTCTGATTTACTTGAATCCGCCACACTTTTTAACACATCTTCTAGAATCAAACGAATCCCTGATTTGCCTTCATAATATTTAGAGGTCGGGCCCTGCCCGCCTTTATCCTGGACGGATTTAAGCTCCGGGATCAAACTACCCAAATCAGCCTTTATCTTATTTATCCGTTGCTCTTCTCTCTCCACGAGGACTGCCAGCTTGCTGGGGTCCTCGGCGATAAATTTCTGCTTGGTTTTATGCTGATAATAACTGACTAAGCCAAAATCACGCAATTTTTTTAGTATATCATAAACCGTACCGCGGTTTAGCCCGACGGCAGCGGACAATGAGCGAACTGAGCTAGCGCCATACTCAAGCAGACCCAGATAAACTTTCACCTCTTTGTCGCTAAGCCCTAGTTTTTTTAATAAAATAATATTCATTAGTATTTTTATAACAATAATCTAATTGTAAAACAATTACTAATTTTGTCAAGTTATTTTCTACAATAATTATTATAATATATTTATATATTTAATATTAGCTATTATTTTATAAATATTTTGTCATAAAATAAATTTATAAAATTACTATTTTAAATAACTTTTCCACAATAAAATTTTGCTCTTCACTAAACAACAAAAATTTGGTATAATATATTACAGTTGTTAATGTTTAATTATTTTAAAATAATTCCTACGCTATGTCCAAAAAAATAGATCCATACAACGTTGTATTTTGGGCTTTCTTTATTGGTATGTCTTTGGGCGGCTTTATGATGATCATGCTAGCCGCGTTTATGAAAATCCAATAATTGCCTAACTTATTTTCAAACATAAAACCAACCCCTTTTCGGGTTGGTTTTTTATTTCTGCCTTTAGTTAACCAAACTCCACATTAAGTCGAATTTCGCCTTTTCACTTTTTGCAATGTCATTGCTTACTATTTTTACTGCAATCAATTCTTTTATTGAAGTAAAGAACACTACTGTGTCTCTATAAATATAAGTAAAACTTGTTTGATAATATCTATTTGGCAAAAATTTAGTTTGTCTTAATTCTCTTGCGTCTCTTTCTTTGGGAAATTGTTTTTCTACCTCATCTTTAAAATATAAACCCTTTAATCTAATTCTTTTCTTTACTCGTTCGGGGATGTAATACTTATCATCATATTCATACGTAATAATATCATAAAACTTTTTTAAAGACCCGATTGCACGAATACTAACACTTGCAACTCTAATTGAATCTTCAAAAACTGATAAATATCCCTCCTTACCTTTGTATAC
This sequence comes from Candidatus Parcubacteria bacterium, assembly GCA_023139655.1. Lineage (GTDB taxonomy): Bacteria > Patescibacteriota > Patescibacteriia > Patescibacteriales > UBA12075 > JAGLNE01. The sequence goes on along the minus strand of JAGLNE010000025.1, from coordinate 1,314 downwards.
GGTAATGCTGGGCCTACTTGATGAACCTTTTACGATTGTTTCAAGCTGAGGAACTATATTACATATTTCATCTTCTCTTCTTCTGGCTTGATCTTTTAAGGCTGACGGCGGAGAAGCAACAAACTTTAAACCACTCCTCATTTTAAAACTACCCACCAAACCCTTTTCTTCTAAATTTTTTGCAAGCAAATACGCACTACCCCTTTTTATACCGGCTTCTTTGGCAATCTCGGCTAAGGATGATTCACCAACTTTTAAACCAGCTAAATACATTTTTATCTCACTTTCACTTAATCCAAAATTTTTTAATGCTTGTTTTATCTCCATATTGTTATTATTTATAACAACATTATACAGTAATAACAATATTTGTCAATTTATACTAATATTAAATAATAAATTAAAACAATTTTATTAATAATTGATTTTTATTTTGACAGAATATGGACATAAAAATATCTGCAACGTATAATCAAACATATTAATGTCCATTCTAAAACAAGGAGGGAACAATGAAAGTAAAATTTGGGATTAATGGCAAGAGATGGCGACAAGAAAAACAATTATGGCAGTTTATTAAAATGCTAAACTCTGACGGTTTTGATGAGAGGTTAAATGAAGCATTTGAAAAATTTATTCCTGACTCTAAGGACATGGGTGGTGAAAGTTTTTTCAGGCAAGATGACGATTACGGAAGACGTCCAGGCGAGCCGGACAATCTTGGTATTATTGTATACATATCGCAGGCATATAAAAAAGAGGGTAGAGATTGGGATGGGTTAACTAAGGCTTTATTTGAACTCACCGCTGAACTAATTAAGGAAGCGTTTGAAATGCAAATATTTTCCCCGGCTGATAAAATTGGTCTATTTGTTGAAGGGCATATTTCAGATTCTAGCGGAGACAGTTTGTTTGTTGAATACGGCCCCAAATATTTACTTTATTAGCAGCTTAAAGCAGGTGACGATCTTCTAAATCGCCACCTGTTTTTTATTATTACTATTAAATTTTTTAAACAACAAAAAACTCCACTATTCTGGCGGCGACCTACTCTTCCAGGGTTAAAACCCAAGTACCATCGGCGCTGAAAGGCTTAACTTCTGTGTTCGAGATGGGAACAGGTGTGACCCTTTCGCTAGTACCACCAGAATAGTGGAGTTTTTTTATTATCTCAATTATCAAAAATGTGGGAAAATCAAATGAGTGATTAGTACTCCTCGGCTGAGCGCATTGCTACGCTTACACCTAGAGCCTATTACGCGGTAGTCTCCCGCGACTCTCTGAAACCTTATCTTGAAGACGGCTTCGCGCTTA